>CAMLCX010000576.1 GCA_946478635.1 uncultured Pseudomonadota bacterium | reverse complement strand
GCCAGGACAGCGATTTAATTCGAAAGAGAAAAGAAGCACGGATGAGTAATTTGATTATCACCGACTCGTTGATTTTGCCGATGACCGAAAGGCGCCAGTCGTTTAACGGCTATGTGCGCGTAAACGACGGCTTGATTGCGGAAGTTGGTTCCGGTGCACCTCCAAGGAGCGCCGATGGCGAGTACGTCATCGACGGCGCAGGTTGCGTGCTCATGCCCGGTCTCATCAACGCGCACACGCATCTTTATCAGGTGTTGCTGCGCGCGGTGTGGGAAGATTTGGAATTGATGCCCTGGCTAAGGCGCATCTACGGCTGCGCCCGGGTTCTTCAGCCGGGACACTTCTACGCCGGCAGCCTGCTTGGATGTGTCGAGGCGATTCGCGGCGGGGTGACGACCCTGTGCGAGCACAATTTTCTCAATCCAAGTCCTGAATGCGCGTTCGAGACGATACGAGCGATCAAAGATTCGGGCCTGCGCGCGGTGTTCGCCCGCACGATCATGGACACGGGCGAGATCGTGCCCGATTGCACAAAGGAAAAGCCCGACCAGGCGTTTCGTCGCATCGAAGAGATTTTGGCGCATCACCCGCGCGGCGAGCAGCTTCAATTCATGACCGGCCCCAATACGCCGCCGATCAATACGACGCCGGGCTTGCTCAAAGAGATTCGCCGCTTCGCCGACGACAAGGGGCTTGGGATCAGCGCGCACGTCGCCGAATCGAAGTCCGTGGTGGAGTGCGTGCGCAGGGAACATGGCAAGAACGGCGTCGTCGAGTTTCTCCACGACTTCGGCATTCCGGGGCCCAAGTCGATCTTTGCCCACTCCGTGCATGTTTCGAACGATGAAATCGCGCTGTTGAAGCGAACCGGCGCTTCGGTTTCGCACAATCCGGTAAGCAACATGATGCTCGGCGATGGCGTCGCGCCAGTCGTGGAAATGCTGCGGCAAGGAGTCAATGTCGCGCTCGGTACCGACGGCGCGGCGAGCAATCATTCGCAGGATCTTTTCGACACCATGAAAGCGGCGTCGCTGCTGCAAAAGGTTCATCATCAGGACGCCGGCGTGATCGACCCGTATTCGGTGCTGCTCATGGCGACGGCGGGCGGGGCCAAGGCGCTGGGACTCGAATCAGTCTGCGGCACGATCGAAACCGGCAAGCGCGCGGACCTGATCCTTGTTGACCTCGACACTATTCACAGCCAGCCGCTGAACGAAATCTTCAGCCAGATCGTGCACTGCGCCAAAGCGAGCGACGTGCGAATGGTCATGGTCAACGGTGAAGTCGTCATGCGTGACCGTCAGTTCACGGGGCTCGATGAAAAGAAGATACTGGCCGATGCGAAAACCGCAAATCGCGACCTGCTGCGCCGAGTTGGCGAGCTGTCCTTCTAGACTGGTTTTCAAAAAATCACGCCACTGCCTTAACTGAAAGAGTTTGGTGCCGATAAGGTCGCTGAGCGTTTCCAACAGTTTGGTGACTGAAGTTTGGGAATGCTTCGAGAACCTCAGCATGAACGGAAAATACTCAACGAGCATGAAACCCCTCCGTTCGTCCTGAGCACTGTCGAAGGACTCCGACCTCAATTTTTTTAAGAACTTTCTAAATGGCAGCAAACGGAGAGTTTGGCATGTCGAGTGAAGTGAGAAGTCCTTTTTCACCGAATTGATTTTGATGATCTACCTACTTCTCGCGATTCTTGGTTCCGGCGTTATTCCGGTCATATTTCGCGCGTTCGAAAAGCTTGGGGTAAATCTTTTCTGGGCGATTCCCGCCAACTACGTTGTATGTGTTTTGATCGGCAACGTCTGGGCCGATAATACGTCCGATGTGGCGAAGCTGGCGGCGCAGCCGTGGATCGGCTTCGCCGCCGTCCAGGGAATTTTGCTCGCGGTCAATTTTTACCTGCTTGCTTACACCGCCCAACGCGCCGGGGTCGCGATTGCCGCTCTGGCGAGCCGGCTGTCCGTCGCCATTCCGTCGCTTCTCGCTTTCGTGCTCTACGGCGACTCCCTGACGATGGTGAAGATCGCCGGCCTGTGCGCCGCGCTGGTGGCGCTTTACCTGTGCACGGCGCCGGAAAAGAACGCTCGCGGTTCAACGGCGCGGCTTTTTCAGCTCATGCCGATTCTCGTGTTCATGACGTTCGGCGTTTACTTCTCGATCCTCAAGTACCTGCAGGCCTACTATCTTGGCGCATCGTCATACCACACCTACGTCATGTCCGGATTTATCTTCGCGTTCGTGTCGAGCATTGTCATAGGAGTTTCACGAGGTGTATTCGCATCAAGCGGCTTTCGCATGAAACACGTTTTGGCCGGAGTATTTCTTGGCGGCATCAACTACGTCGCGGTGTACGCGCTGCTGGAAGTCCTGGCATTGAAAGGCTGGGAGAGCTCCCAGCTATTCCCGATCTACAGCGTTGGCGTAGTCTCAGTGAGCGCGCTCCTGGCGATGCTGTTTTTCCGGGAACGCTTGTCCCAACAAAGGACGATCGGCTTGGTGGTCGGTTTGATTGCCGTCGCGCTGCTCAATCGATAGCTTGTCGCCTATCGCAACGTGTCGCTGACTTTTCTCACGACGCTGAAGTCGAAAACCTGATCCGGCAGCACCGGTTGCTTGGGCTTGATTCGCACCGAGGCGTCGGCGATCATTTGCCGTTGAATCTCTTCGCTGACCAGGCCGTTTTCCAAGAAATCGGGACCCGCGACGTCATAGACGCGCGCGGCGATTTTGTCCGCATTTTTGCCGAGATCGACCCACGGGCCCTTGAGAAATTCGATGGCGTACTTCCTGTCCGATTTGATCAAACGGGTCGCGCGGAGCATCGCGCGCACGACCTTGGTGACCAGGTCCGGGTGCTCGGTCAACATGACCTTCGTCGTCGCCAGACCACCCTGGACCGATTGATAGAAATCTCCGGCCGCTGCTAATTTGCGAAAACCTTCATCCTGCGCGGTGAAGGTCAGTGGCATTTGCAGCGGCGCGGCGTCGATGACCTTGGCTTTCAACGACAAATAGGTCACGTGGCTGGGCCCGGTCGCCAGGATCGAAACCTCTTCCGGACGAACATTGTTGGCGATCAAGATCCGGCGCGCGAGAATTTCCGCCAACGAGCCGACCCCGCCCGTGCCGATCTTTTTCCCGCGCAATTGTTGAACGCTGGTAATGTTGGGCTGGGTGATCAGATCGAACGACGGGCGATCCGTGACCGCGAAGATTACTTTTATGTCCGCGCCCTGAACCGCGGCGCTCACGGCCGATCCGGTGGCGGATGCGAATTGCGTGCTGTTGCCCAATGTCGCCTGGATGGTCTGGATTGCCTGCATCACGATCAGCTCGGCGTCCAAGCCTTCCTCGCGAAAGAATCCGCGCTCCTTGGCGACAAAGAAGGGCATGGAGGTCGTGCTCCTCGCCGCGAGGCCCATGCGAACGCGG
>CAMLCX010000575.1 GCA_946478635.1 uncultured Pseudomonadota bacterium | reverse complement strand
CTTGTGACCCTTTGGTTGCGGCTTCGCCGCGATGGGCCTCGGCGGTGTATCTTGCTTCCCGTTGTTGCGGCTGGTTCCTTTGCATTCCGGCAATCATCCCAGCGCTTTTAGCTCTTCGATGTAGTCCTTGAATCCCGCCTCGATGTCGTACTCCGGGCTCCAGCCGAGAACCTGTTTGGCTTTTTCGATCACCATGGGCTGTTTGGCCGATCGCGGCTTTGCTCCCGGCAGGATTTCCACTTGCAGCTTGGGCAGGAGTTTTTCTGCAAGGGCGACCAGATCGTCGAATTTGATGACGACTCCGGTGCCAATGTTCAACGTGACCGGTTCTTTCAAAGGCGCGGTGGCGGCTTTGTCGAGGGCGCGCCCCAAGTCCTTGTAATAGACGTACTCGAAATCGCGGGCGACTTCCTGGGCGATTTTTACCACCCCGCCTTTGATGCCGGTCTGGAGCATGTTCTGCACCATCTCGCCGCCGCCGGAGCCGCCGGCAAAGTGGCCGACGCCGTAGACGTTCGCCAATCGCAGCACGATCAGCTCGAAGCCGTACATGCGCTGATAGGCTTCGACCATGAGCTCTTTGGCGACTTTGGAGTTGCCGTACGCTTCGCCGGGGCCGCGGCGAAAATCTTCATCGATGGGGCTCGGCTCACCCTTGCGCCGGTCGTAAATGCCGAAGGTGCTGATCTGCACCAGACGCTTGACGCCGGTAAGGCGCACCGCTTCGGCGACGTTGATCGTTCCCATGACATTGATTTGCAGACCGGTATAGATCGGATTGGCGACTTTGCCGCCGATCAATCCGGCGGTGTGAATCACCGTATCGCATTTGTATTTCTGCAGGGTCTCGATCAACGAAGGCAAATCGCGGATGTCCCGTTGCACCACGGTGACGTTGGCGCTGCCGAGCTTGTGCGCCAGGAAATCCTTGCGCGGCGCGAAGTCATAGAACACCACGTTCTCGCCCCGTTTGATCGCGTGCTGCGCGTAGGAGGTGCCGACGAGTCCCAGGCCGGTGATTAAAGTTGAAGCCATGACTGCTCCTTTCGTTCGCTAGTTCAATTATTTTCCAATACTCCCGGTCGCAAACAATGTCCAGACTGCATTTCGCAATGTATGACAACTGTATTACGCCGGCCATCTCGGCGGCACTGGCTCCGACGTCGAATTGAAACGGCGCAGATGAGGGATGTTGCTATTGCTCGCTGCGCCGGGTTATAGCCCATCAGTAAGGGATTTATGAGTGCGCGACGCCGCAAAATAATTCTAATCAAGGAGATACCATGAAAGGTGTGGTAGACGCCGATACGCATATTGCCGAACCGGAGGCGATGTGGAAGCTGATCGATGAAAAGATGGCCCCGCGCCGGCCGGTGCTGGTCGGACTTCCCGAAGACACCTGGTTCGGCGATCGTAACGCGCTCTGGCTCATAGACGGAAATATTTTTCCCAAGCCGGCGGGCAAGGGCAGTTATCGATTGGTTACGCCCTCGGCGCAGAAGGCGGAGAAGGTGCGCGGCGATATCGCCATCGCAAGCCGCGAGGTCTCAGACGTTGCCGCGCGAGTAAAGGATATGGACCGCCTGGGCGTCGATGTCCAAGTGATTTATCCGACGCTGTTTCTTGTCTACCTGACCGACGATGCGGAGTTAGAAACCGCGTTGTGCAAAGCCTACAACTCCTGGCTCGCCGCCGCCTGTAACAATTCCAACGGGCGGCTGAAGTTCGTCGCGATCTTGCCGCTGCGCTCCATCCCCGAATCGCTCAAAGAGATGAAGCGGGCGAAGGAGTTGGGCGCCGTGGGTATCTTTTTTCGCGGCATCGAAGGCGACAAAACCATCGACCATCCCTATTTCCATCCGGTTTACGATCAGGCGGCTCAGCTCGATATGGCGATCTGCATCCACACCGGCTCCGGCGCGCCGTGGATGCTGCCGTACTTCGAGCACGCGCGCAACCACACTTTCGCCCACGGCCGCGCGCTGCCGATCTTTGCGTTTCGCGATCTGGTCGCCAACCGGATTCCTGAAAAGTTTCCGGGCCTGCGGATCGGCTTCATCGAAGCGTCCGCGGGCTGGGCGCCGTTCATGATTCACATCTTGCGCCGGCTGTTCAAAGATCGGCCAAAGTTCAAAAACAGCACGGAGCTGTTCCGCGATTATAATTTGTTCATCGCCTGCGAAGCCGACGAAGATATCCCCTATCTCGCCAAATGCATCGGCGAGGACAATATCGTGATCGGCTCCGACTACGGCCACAACGATCCATCGGCCGAGGAGAAACTCGTGGAGACCCTTGGACGCCGCGAAGACGTGCCGCAGGCGATGGCAGAAAAAATCCTGGTGCACAACCCGCGCCGGCTGTACGGATTGCAGTAGCGCTGGTTACGTGAAGAGTGAAGCACGAAGCGCCTGACGCGGCGAAGCCGCGACCAAAAACCGAAAAATCAAGACTCACCACGAAGGTCACGAAGAGCACGAAGTTTAGGAGCTAAAATTATTCAAAACCTTCGTGTCCTTCGTGCCTTCGTGGTGAGATCGAATTCTCCTGTAGAATCGCTATCGTAGTTTTGGAGCCGCTGGAAAATTTGCGCGGAGCCGCGAAAACTTTCAACTATGGTAGTACGAAGGACACGAAGTAGGGGCGGGTTTAAAACCCGCCCTCCATTCGTTTCTTGCTGATGATCAGGCTAGACCAGAGATCTTTTCCCAATTCTACGACCGAAAGTTATACCGATGAATGAAATAACCAAATATGTCGCCCGCGTCGCCGAACACTTTAAATCTTGTCTTGGCTCATGCCTCGTCGAAGCCTACAAGCTCGGCAGCCTGGCGCATGGGGGCTTCAGCAACATCTATAGCGACATCGATGTGGGCTTGTTGTTGAATTGCGCCGAGCCGCCCGCGGAGATGCCTGCGTTCATTGCCGAGGCAAAAACCTTGGACGCCGACCATGGCAAGAAGCTGTCGGTGTTTTGGGGCAATCCGGAATTCAGCTGGGGCCGCTTGCCGGTTATCGACCGCATCGATCTGCTCGATCACGGCGTGCCGCTGTTGCGCGGAATCAAGCCATCCTTTCGGCGGCCGAGGAAGGACGAAATTCATCAGGAACAGCTCCAGAGTATCGAAAGAAGTTGGAAGTCGAGATTGCCGGAGCTGAGCCGGTTAACGAGTCTCGAACCACAAGATCGTAAGCCCTATATCCGTGCGATCCTCTACGCAGCGCGGTTGATCTACACCTGGGACACCCTCGCGGTCGGCTCCAACGACCGCGCCGTGGAATATCTCCATCAAATACAGCCGCCGGGACTCGCTCTCCAACCGATCGACATGGCGCTCGCCTGCCGCAATGAAAAGTGCACGGTGGAGGACGTTTTTACGCTACATACCGATCTGATACGGCAGTGCGAAAGCGCGGTCAGATACATCTCGGCGAATCGG
>CAMLCX010000574.1 GCA_946478635.1 uncultured Pseudomonadota bacterium | reverse complement strand
GTTACGCCTCGATCGACACGGTGTCATCGGTTTTCCTCGTAGCGTGAATAATCCGTGGCTCGCCATTCTCCGTCCTCCGGGTTCAAACTCCGCGGCCCTAATTGTCGAATCCGTGCAGCCGCGCCGGGTTATCGACCAGGATTTTTTGCAGCAGCGCCGCGTCCCCATCGACGTAGCGGTAAAGCAACTCCACTTCCTCGGCGTCGTTCATCATCCGCTTGGTCCACTGGGGATGCGGCCAGTCGGTGCCCCAGACGATGCGGTCGGGCGCCGCTTCAATGAATGCCTTGCCGTAGGGAATCGCGTCGTCCCAGGCAGCGTCCATCTTGGAATCGCGATTGCCGTTGGACACCATCATCCACCAATTTTCCTGCTTCAGCATGTCGAGCACCCAGCGGATCACGGGCCGGTTTATCCCGCCTTCGAAGCCGACGTGGCCGAAATGATCGATGACCATGGGCACGTCTTTGAGCGAGCGCAACAGATCGGAATTTTCCAGCAGGTCATTGCCGTTGACGTGCAATCGCGCGTGCCAGCCGAGCTCGCGCAGCCGCGCCATCGAGCGCCTGACTTCCGCCGCCCGCTGGTCGAGGGTGAGAAAGCGGACAAAATTGAAGCGCGCGCCGCGCACGCCGGCCGCGTGCAGACGCTCGAGTTCCTTGTCCGAAACCCGGTCATCGACGATGCCGATGCCGCGGTAGTGCTCGCGATCGTTCAGGCTTTCGAGCGCATGCAGCAGCAGGCGGTGATCGCTGCCGTATATCGCGCTGTGAACGATGACGCCGCGTTCGAAGCCGATCGCTTTGTGCATCTCCTGCGCCTGCGCAAAGGTCGCGCTGGTAATCGGCGGGTAGGGCGGATTGGGCCGCGGTGGAAACTTCGCCGGGTCGTCGTAAATATGGAATTGGCAGTCGCAGCTTCCCCGCGGCGGCGCCGGTGCAGGCATCCGTGGGTTTCTGTCCCAATCATAGATTTTGGCTCCGGCATCCGCCATTTTGCTCTAACCTTTCTTGCTCTTATTCGAGCGTAAATAAGTCCTGAGGGCGGGCGACGCCGCGGAGCGCGTAGCGGCCGACCGAAACCAGGCGGCCTTTTGCTTCGCCTAGGGCCGCGGCAAAATCAGAAGAGACCAGCAGCGGCTGATCAACGGAGCGGCACAGCGCCGCGATGCGGCTCACTTCGTTGACCGCCGGGCCGACAACTGTGAAGTCGAGGCGATCTTTGCTGCCGATATTGCCGTAAAAGACGTCACCGACGTGAAGAGCAAGATACATGTCAGTGACGGGAAGACCCTTGGCGCCACGGCGCTGATTCACCGCGGCTACGCCGGAGCGTGCCGCGAGACCGGCGCCGAGCGCCGCATCACAGGCTCGGCCGCGGTCCTCCGCCGTAAAAATCGCGAGTAACCCGTCGCCCATCAGTTTGAGGACGTCGCCCCCTTGCTTATGAATGGCGGAAATAATTGCATCGGCATATTGGTTGAGCAAAGGGATAATATCTTCCGGCCTCGCCGTATCGCTGATCCGCGTGTAGCTGCGCAGGTCGCTGAACCACAGGACGGTTTCGATGCGCTCGGCGACGCCGCGCGCGATGCGACCCTGCAGCACGCGCCGGCCGGGATCGCGCCCCAGGTAGGTTTCGACCAACGTTCCGGCGATGCGCGCCAACGACGCGGATTTCACCGCGAGCGCAAGGAAAGACATGAGCCGCTGCAAATGCGCGATATCCTCGTCCGTAAATCCTTGGGGGCCATCGGTAGCCCAGGAAGAATAGACGCAATCCATGCGGCCGATGGTCTCCTCGCCGGCGAAGCGGTTCGCCATGGCTACGTAATCGGTTATGCCGGCGGCGCGCAGCTCGGGAAAGACGGAAAATTCGGCCTCCGTCGCCGCACTCAAGCGCCGCCGCAGCAGCGATTCGCCGGATTCCTCGAGCCGGGAAAACGGGCTCCGTTGCCACCGGCTCAAATCTTCGTCGCTTCGACCGTATTCGGTGAGGGTCGTTTCTTTCTGCGCGCGCGTCCAGCGGAAGGCGCGGCCTTCATAGATCGGGTGCAGCGTGTCGATGAGCACGAGCGCGCGGGCAAGGGGCAGACCGCGCGCCACTTCTCTTTCGCAAAAGCCGGCGAGAATCGCGGTTTCGCTCTCACCTGCCAACCCCGCCTCGGTAATCCAGGCGGAGAGCGCCTCAAATTCGTCGTTGTCCATCCTGCCGCCTCTATAACACGAGCAAGCTCATCGGTTAAACGCGCAGACGCAAACGACGCACAAAACCTGCCCGCGTATAAAAAGTAAGCAGCCTGCGACTGACGCCTGCCTAATCATGGGGTGAACAATTGTCAAGTCGCTTGACGGCCTGTTCGGGCGTGCTTAGCTTTTCTCCATAAAGGAGGTACCGATTATGGAAATAGTGAGATGGGAACCGTTTGCGGGTTTTGGCAACCTTCGTTCTGTGTTTGACCTATTCGACGAGAGGTCTGATCGCACGGCACGAGCGAGTGTATCGAAGTGGCATCCCGCGGTAGACGTTCTGGAAAGCAAGGATGCGTATTTAGTTCGCGCCGAGCTTCCTGGAATGAAAAAGGAAGACATCAAAGTGGAGGTAAAGGACGGCACGCTGGTGCTCAGCGGAGAAAGTAAATCCGAGAAGCCGGCTGAAGGCGTTGAATACCGCCACGTGGAACGGGTCGCCGCAAAATTCTGGCGCTCGTTTTCCCTTCCCGAGACCGCCAAGCAGGAGGGCATCGAAGCCACCTACAAAGACGGTATTCTCGAAATACGCGTGCCCAAGGCAGAACAGGCCAAGCCGCGGCAGATCGAAGTAAGCGTGCATTAATTCGGTTCCTAAACCAAAAAGAAAAGGGAGGCGCATCGCCTCCCTTTTCTTTTTAAACTTTCCACTCGTTCTAAACCGCTTGAATCGTAAAGATCCGCACAATCGGAACGAAGCGACGCGATGGAACCATTGGAATGCTCCCTCCGATGCCAAACCGCTCAAACGATTTGAACCCAGTTATCTCGTTACCGAGAGACGCCAGCAAAGCCGACACTTGCGGGCGCTGAACGCTTTGCGGCCGCCGCATGCCGGACAATGGGCGGCCCGGGGATTTCTTTTGCACTTCTCGACTAACTTGAGCGGGCTCAGAGCCAAGCGCAATTGGCGCACTTCTTTTTCGTCCGCCCGCTCCGGACACTCGCGGCCGCGCCGCAGCCACGGCCAGTGAAACGGCACATTGCCGGGTTTCGTCGTGATGATCACCTTGAACTGCCTGAGGCTGCCGCAGCCAAGCTGTTTTTGCATCTCGGCACACTTCATCAGCGCCATTCCACTCATCTTCATCGGGCACCAGACCATGCCGGTCGGGTAGCTAAACGGCTCCGCCGGCATACGTTCGACAGCACCGCGCTTTTTCCACAGTTCCGTTTTTCTGATGACGCCGGACATT
>CAMLCX010000573.1 GCA_946478635.1 uncultured Pseudomonadota bacterium | reverse complement strand
CCCGCCAAGGCGCAAAGCACGCCAAGTTCGGAATAATTCGCGAGGAAATTTAAAAACCTAATTGTTTTTATCTTAATCTTATCCGACCTTTGCGCCCTTCGCGGCTTTGCGGGAGAATACTCCGAGGTTCGATTGCAGCTTGGCCAGGGCAGGTCCTTGGCGGAGACTATACGCCGGATAAAGCACCAACAGCGTGAGACACTACACTAGAAGCGGAATGAAAAAATAAAAACGCCGGCCGGTTCCTTTAACTTTGAATTTTTAAATTTACCCGGACTCTGATGTTTCGCTGGTTAAAACCGCTGGTATTTATCATCTGCTCGATTCCCGCCGTTCAGCTCGCCTATCAAGCCTACGTGGGCGACTTGGGCGTCAATCCCATCGAATTCATCACCCGGTTTACCGGCTCCTGGGCGCTGATATTCTTGCTCTCCAGCCTGTCGGTAACGCCCCTGCGGCGCTTGACCGGGCTAAACGAGCTGATCAGGTTCCGTCGCACCGTCGGGCTATTCGCCTTTTTTTACGCGTTGCTTCATTTCGCAACGTATTTAGGCTTGGACTTGTTCTTCGACTTTCGCGCCATCGGCAAGGACATTCTTAAGCGCCCCTATATCACGGTGGGCTTTATCGCCTTCGTCGTCATGGTCCCGCTGGCGATCACATCGACGGCCGCGATGATTCGTCGCCTTGGCAAGCGTTGGCAAAAACTTCATCGACTGGTTTATTTATCCGCCGTCGCTGGAGTGATTCACTTCTACTGGCTGGTCAAGGCGGACATCCGCCGTCCGGCTCAATACGGCGCCGTTTTGGCACTGCTGCTGGGCTTTCGCTTGTTCACACGATGGGCGCCAGCCATCCGTGCAAAGTTAGTGCTGCGCCCAAGATCACAAAATCAGAAGCTGGTCGACGCCAAGGACTTGGAAACTACAAAATAAGATTTTAGATTTACGCTGCTACAAAGATCCGAATCTCACCCCGGCTTGCGAATTCCCAACTTTTCCATCCTCGAGCGTAATGTGCTTGGATTGATGCCGAGCATTTCCGCCGCCCCTTTCTTGCCGTGAATAACCCAGCCAGTTTCGCCCAGAGCGCGCAGGATGTGATTGCGTTCGTGATTCTCGAGCGTGTCGATATACGATGGCCCCTCCGCGGCTTCGTCGGCGAGCAGCATGGAGTCGTCAATCTGCACGACGGGACCTTTCGCCAGAACCACCGCGCGCTCGATGACATTTTGCAGCTCGCGGATGTTGCCCGGCCAGGTATAGCGGCTGAGACTCTCCATGGACCTTTGCGAAACGCCGCGCACTTCCTTGCCGAGGCTTTTGGCAAACTTGCTGAGAAAGAAATTCACCAACAGCGGGATATCTTGCGGGCGCTCACGCAGCGGCGGGACTTCGAGGGGAAAAACGTTCAGGCGGTAGAAAAGATCGGCGCGGAAGGCGCCGCTCTTGACGACGTCCTGCAGATTTCGATTGGTCGCGGCGATCACGCGGACATCGACCTTGATCGTGGTGCTGCTGCCCACCCGTTCGAATTCACCCTCCTGCAAGACGCGCAAGAGTTTCACCTGGGTATCGACCGGCAACTCGGTCACTTCGTCAAGAAACATCGTGCCGCCATGGGCAAGCTCGAAACGGCCGATGCGCCGCTGGGTGGCGCCGGTAAACGCTCCCTTTTCATGACCGAACAACTCGCTTTCGACCAGGCCCGACGGGATCGAGCCGCAGTTCACCTTTACCAGCGGCCGGCTCTTGCGCGGGCTGCGATCATGCACCGCGCGGGCCAGCAGCTCTTTGCCGGTGCCGGTCTCGCCACGGATGAGCACCGTCGCGTCGGTGGGCGCGACCTGCTCGACTTGCTTTAACAGCTGCCGCACGGGAGCGCTTTGGCCGATGATTTCTTCGAAATTGTGTTCGCTTTTGATTTCTTCCTGGAGATAAACGGCTTCCGCCTCAAATCTCGCCTTCAAGGCCTCAGTCTGCTCGTGGGCCCGCACATTGTCGACGGCAATGGCGATCTGCTGAGCCACTTCCATGAGAAAATCAGCATCTGATTGCGCGTAACGCCGCTCGGCGAGGCTGGCAACCGTCAGCGCGCCGATGCTACGGCCCCGGATGATTAGCGGCAGCGCGCACAATGAACGAAAGCCGTTTTTGAACGCGCGGTACTCCGAAGAGAAATGCCGCTCCGTCTCCAAGTCGCTGCGCAATAACGGTCTCTGCTGCTTAAACACCCAGCCGATGTGGCTGTCATCAAGGTCGTGGACATTACCGATGGGCGAATAATCCGTTCTGAGCGCGCCTTCGAAGGCGACCAACCGCACTGAATCGGTTTCAGGATCGTAAAGCGACAGGGCGATTCGATCATAGGGAACGACCCGCGCCAGGGCGTCACAGATCGAGCGAAAGACTTCATCACGGGTGAGTTTGGTGACGATGGCATTGTTGATTTCGAGAATGGTACGGCGGCGCGCCGCGGTATCCGCGATGGTCGTGTTGAGCGCGGCGATTTTTTCATAGGATTTCATGTTGTCGATGGCGATCGAGATCTGGCCAGCCACTTGTTCGAGAAATTCCCGGCGCACGAACCTGTAGGCACCCTTTGCAACCGCCATAAAGAACAATGCACCGTGGACCTGATCCCCGCTGATCAGAGGAAGAGCGCACAGAGACTCGACTCCCTGCCTTGCCATCACATCGTAGGTGACCGGGAAACGCTCGCGAAACGCGTCCCGCGAATCTGCGACGGACCAGGTTCTATTCTCGATGACCCAGTGACAAACTGTGCCCAAAGCGGGCAAGATCGTGGGCTGTGTCGGCTCTCCCTTTGCCGGAATGGCAGACAAAATATGCCCCTGCAGCGAGTTGCCCGCGAGCGGCAATTCGATGCCGAACCGATCCGTCGGCACCAATGTCTTCAAGCAGCCGGCAAGCGCGCCGAACAATTTGTCGCGATCCAGCTGGCCGCCGATCGCGCGGTTGATATCGAGCAGTGCCGCAAGCTCCGAGTTTAGCAGCTGAACGTCGCTGTGCGCGCGAATGCGCTCCAGCTCGGCGCCCGCCCGGGTCGCGAAGATGCGCAGAATGCGAAGTTCCTTTTCCCCGAATAATCTCGGCTTGTTGTCCATCACCACCAGGTGGCCCAACACTTTTCCCTCAAAATTCGGCAGGGGCACACCGGCGTAACTTTCGGCGCCGAGCGCAACCAAATCCTTATCTTCCGGGAACAGCAACTGGAGACGTTCGGGATAGGAGCAGATATTGCCTTCAATCACCTTTTCGCAAGGGGTGCCGCGCAAAGGATAGTCGACGTCTTGCGCAAAGCCGTTGCCGTCCCAAAATGCGAGTGCGCGGACTCTCGTCCGCGCATCGTCGCTGCATTCCGTAACGAACGAATAACGAACCTGCAGAGCTCCCGCCAGGTGCCGCGCAAGCGAGCGAAAAAATTC
>CAMLCX010000572.1 GCA_946478635.1 uncultured Pseudomonadota bacterium | reverse complement strand
TGCGCGATATGTTTTTGGTCGAGCCGCTGCTGTTTGAACGCTTGCTGGAATCACTCGGCAGTCTGGAGAACCGAATCAATCAAATTCCATGAGTAACTTTGCCTTCCTCAAAGCCGAATGGCCCGAGTTACACGACGCCGCGAGCAAGGCAGAGGCGCTAGCGTATCCCGAATCTCGCGCGGCGTGTTTCTACGCCCGGCGAACTCTGGAGCTGGCCATTGCGTGGCTCTATAAACACGACGCGACGTTAAAACTCCCGTATCAAGACCACTTAAGCGCGCTCGTTCACGAGCCCACTTTTCGCAGCGCCGTCGGCCCGGCGATTTTCGCCAAGATCAAAGTCATCAAAGACCTCGGCAATCTTGCCGTTCATAGTCACAAGCCGGTGCGCCAGTTCGATGCGATTACAGCGGCGAAGGAACTTTTCCACTTCATGTTCTGGTTAGCGCGCACCTATGCGCGTGGCGCGAAGCCAGCGGACGGTCTTTCATTCAACCCAGATTTGCTCCCGAAGAGCAGCGCCGCCTCGCCGCAGACGCTGGAACAACTGCAGAAGTTAGAGAGCCAGCTTCGCGAACGCGATGAAACACTTTCGCAATTGTTGTCGGGCAAGAAAGCGTTAGATCAGGAACTGGAACGACTGCGGATCGAAGTCGCGGAGGCGAAGAAGCAAAATGCCGCGCGGCCCGACGATCACAACTACTCGGAAGCCGAAACGCGCGATTACTTCATCGACTTGTTGCTGAAGGAAGCAGGATGGGCGCTCACCAATACGCAAGACCGGGAATTTCCCGTAACCGGCATGCCCAACAACACGGGCGAAGGCTTTGTCGATTACGTCCTGTGGGGCGACGACGGCAAACCGCTCGGGCTTGTCGAGGCAAAACGGACGAAGCGCGACTCACGGGTAGGTCAACAGCAAGCTAAGCTCTATGCCGATTGCCTGGAGAAACAGTTTGGCCAGCGGCCGGTCATTTTTTACTCGAACGGTTACGAGCATTGGATCTGGGACGACCTCGGTTATCCGCCGCGTCCAGTACAAGGTTTTTACAAGAAACCGGAATTGGAACTTGTTATTCAAAGGCGGACAGCCCGTAAGGCTCTAGCCGATGCCAAAATCGACGAGTCCATCGTTGAACGCTATTATCAATCGCGGGCGATACGGCGAGTGGGTGAAGCATTCGAGCGCGACCTGGACCGTAAGGCGTTGCTGACAATGGCAACCGGCGCGGGCAAGACCCGGACGGTGATCGCTCTTTGCGAACTGTTGATGCGCTGCAATTGGATCAAGCGCGTGTTGTTTCTCGCCGATCGTGTGGCGCTGGTGCGACAGGCCGTGAACGCTTTCAAGACCTTTCTTCCCGACACGTCGCCCGTAAATCTGGTTACGGAGAAGGATCAGGAGGGCCGCGTCTACGTATCCACTTACCCGACGATGATGGGTTTGATCGAAGAGGCGCGGGACGGCCAGCGCCGATTTGGCGTCGGCCATTTTGATTTGGTGATCATCGACGAAGCGCACCGGTCCGTTTATCAAAAGTACGGCGCCATCTTTGATTATTTCGATTCTCTGCTGGTTGGGCTCACGGCAACGCCGAAGGACGAAGTCGATCGCAATACTTACAGCTTGTTCAATCTCGAAAGCGGCGTGCCGACCGACAACTACACGCTCGACGAAGCGGTCAGAGACGGTTTCCTCGTGCCGCCGAAAGCGGTCTCGGTTCCGCTGAGATTCCCGCGGGAAGGCATTTCTTACGAGCAATTATCCGAAGAAGAAAAGGAAGAATGGGATGCGCTGGAGTGGAGCGACGACGGTGCCATACCCAATCGCGTGGAAGCCGAGGCCGTCAATCGCTGGCTCTTCAACAAAGATACCGTCGACAAGGTGTTGGAGCATCTAATGACGCGCGGTCTCAAGGTCGCTGGCGGCGATCGTTTGGGCAAGACCATCGTCTTCGCAAAAAATCACGACCATGCGCAGTTCATCGCGGAGCGGTTCAACATCAACTACCCGCACTACAAAGGAGAGTTTGCCAGGGTCATCGACTTTGAGACCGAGTATGTTCAGAGCCTGATCGATGATTTCTCGATTGTGACCAAAGACCCGCACATCGCGATCTCGGTGGACATGCTCGACACCGGCATCGACATCCCGGAGGTAGTCAATCTGGTCTTTTTCAAGCTCGTGCGCTCAAAGACGAAATTTTGGCAAATGATTGGGCGCGGAACACGCCTTTGTCTCGACCTGTTCGGACCGGGCAAGCACAAAGAGTTTTTCTACATTTTTGACTATTGCCAGAACCTTGAATTTTTCAGCCAGCAACTGCCGACGACCGAAGGCGCCGCGAGTGCTTCTCTCGCCAAGCGGTTATTTACCGCTCGCGTGGAGCTGATTGGGGAATTGGACAAGAAGGTTTTGATTGAGCAAGCCCAAGATGGTAGTGGACACAGCGGCGAGGCGGCTGGGGCATTTGGGGCGGGATCAAGGGATATCGAGGTGAGGCGGGCGATCGCGGAACTACTTCGTACCGAAGTGGCGGCGATGAATGTAAACAACTTCGTGGTCCGGCCGAAACGCCGCTTCGTCGAGAAATACGCATCTACAACCGCATGGACAGAACTCGACGGCGCGGCCTATACCGAGCTCACGCAGGAGATTGCGGGCCTGCCGACGGAGCTTGATGCCGAAGATGAAGAAGCCAAACGGTTCGACCTGCTTATACTAAATCTACAGCTCACGGTTTTGCGCCACGAGCCTTCGTTTGGCCGTTTGCGTGATCAAGTCAAGAAGATTGCGGGTCTCCTTCAAGATCAGGCTAGCATTCCGATGATTCAGGCCGAGCTGCCGCTGATCCTCGATTTGCAAACCGACGAGTGGTGGCAGGATGTTACCGTGCCAATGTTGGAGAATGCGCGGCGGCGGCTTCGCTCGCTCGTGAGGTTGATAGAAAAACAACAGCGTAAGCCGGTGTATACAGACTTCGAAGACTTGATGGGTCGTGAAAGAGAATTCGGCCTGCCCGGGCTTTCAACCCCGAGTGATTTCGAACGTTTTCGCGCCAAGGCGCGCCAGTTCCTCAAGGCAAATGAAAATCACATCGCGGTTTATAAGCTCCGTATGAACGAACCGTTGACTGCTACAGACTTGGCTGAATTGGAGCGAATGCTTTCAGAGAGCGGCATCGGAAACGCGGAAGACCTCCAAAAAGCCAAAGTGACGAATGACGGATTAGGTCTCTTCGTGCGGTCGCTGGTCGGCATGGACCGCGAAGCCGCGAAAGGCGCCTTAGGCCGTTTTCTCACCGGCAAAACTTTGCGGGCCAATCAGATCGAGTTTTTGAACTTAATCGTCGATCACTTAACCGAGCACGGTTCCATGGATGCGCGTCTGCTCTATGATTCACCGTACACTGACTTTAGCCCGCGCGGCGTCGACGGTGTGTTCGAGTCAA
>CAMLCX010000571.1 GCA_946478635.1 uncultured Pseudomonadota bacterium | reverse complement strand
CTATCTTGCTTCTACTCTTTTTACACTCTTTACGGGAAGGCCATGTTCCGTCTCGCTCATCCCAGGGTCACGATCAGGAATTAAGGAAATTTGTTTCCGGGCATTCTGAGGGCATGATTTCATCCGACCGACCGAACAGCCTACCGTCTGGCAATCTCCGGTTCAAAAACTATCTTTAGTCTCGTTCCAGTCGCCACGGCCAACCGTTCAAGGGTTTGAGTCGAAGGACAACTGCGTCCGCTTTCCAGTCGTGCGATCACGGATTGTGACGTGGACATGCGTTTTGCCAACTGCTGTTGGGTAAGCCCCGCTTGAGATCGAGCATCGATCACCGCCCGTGCTAGATCAAACTCTCCTTCAAGGGCTTTGTATGCTTTGCGGTATTTACCGTCTTTCAACCATTTTCTATGCAAGGTTCGAACGCTACTCATTGCCGTATCTCCTTTGCTCGCTTCAATGCCAACTCGATCTCCCGGTTTGGTGTACTCTGAGTTTTTTTGACGAACACACGAACAACCACGACGCGTCGCGCAACCGCGGTGACATAGAGAGCCCGGGAAATTCCGGCTCGGCCCGTCAATCGCATTTCCCACAGTGACCCGCTTACATGCTTCACATGCGGTTCATGTACTCGTTCCAGTCCAAACTCCTCGATCAATCGGGAGATATGAACGAACCTGGCACGCATATCCGCCGGAAGCGCTTCAAGCTCGGCGTCGACAATCGCGTTTAGAGTCTCGACAGTCCACTTCATCAACGTAATAGCATTATAGCTTTTAAGCTATACTCCGACAAACCGGCAGTCCAAAGTAAAGATCATACGTTAGCAGTCGAATTTTGTTTTTTCTGAACAACCAAAAAACCAAAGAAGTCCACGTGAACTTGACAGCTACCACTGCCCATATCATAAGAATCGGTAAAATTATTTATGAAATACCAAACCCAAATCGTAACATTCAAAACCGCTGACAACGAACACCTTCACGGCGCGCTGCTCACGCCGCCGAACAAGAAATCGGACATTGCGCTGATCTTCGTCCACGGCGTGGCGATGAATTTTTATTTGCCGCCTCTGTTCACTTTCGGCCAGGAGTTGGCGGCGCGCGGCTTTCACGGTTTCGTCATCAATACCCGCGGCCACGACTGGATCTCGCGCGCGGGTAATTTAACCAAGTTCGGCGGCTCCGCCTATGAAAACCTCGATGACTGCGTCGCCGATTTTGACGGCGCGATCGAATTCTTGAAACGGCACAGCTACCGGCGGTTCGTTTTCATCGGCCACAGCCTCGGCGCCATCAAATCGATCATCTATCAGGGGACGCAACGGCGCGGCGATATCGTCGGCATCGTCTCTTGCTCGGCTCCCAAGCAATTCTACTCCGAACGGGTCGCGCGCCAGCCCAAGTTTCGCGAGCTGATCGAGAAAGCTGAATCGATGGTCGATGCGGGCAACGGCGAAGAACTAATATCGGTCAACGTCGGCGCGACGCCGGGAATCTTCACTGCGCGCACGCATTTGGATAAATACGGCAAAGACGACCGCAACGATTGCCGCCCCCACGCCAAAAACATCGGCTGCCCGCTGCTCGCCATCGCCGGCGGAGCTGAGCCGCCGTTTTTTCACGAGTACGCCCAAGAAATCGTCGCCGCTGCCGGCGGCCAGTCGAAGTATCAATGCGTCGACGGCGCCAATCATTTCTACAACCGGCACACGCCGCAGATGATCGAGATCATTTGCCAGTGGCTCGGGCGATTCGCCGACTAAGCTGCGCCCCTAAACTTCGCGCGAGATCGTGTGTGCGAGGAGACAAAATGCAATATGTGCTGCTCTGGATAATTCTGATCTGCCAATTCACATGGGCAACACACGCTTTGAGCGCCGCGCCGTCCAAGCTGATCATCGGCTACGCCGCCATGAGCGCGCGGGTCGTGCCGCTCTGGATCGCCGAAGAACAGGGAATTCTCGCCAGGCATGGCGTCGACTCGGAGCAAGTCTTTATTCGCGGGGCGCCCACCTTGGTCACCGGCCTCACTTCCGGCGACATTCACTTCGGCAGCACCGGCGGCACCGCCACCCTGGCGGCCATTGCCGCGGGGCACGACCTCAAGATGGTTGCCGCCTTTTCCAGCCGCAACACCTACGACCTGGTTACCCGGCCGTCGATTAAAAGAGCAGAGGATCTCCGCGGCAAACGCTTCGGCGTCACCAGCATCGGCGGCACATCTGGATGGGCATCATGCTTTGGCTCGAGCATTTCGGTCTCGACGAGCAGCGCGACAAGATCCAGCTCCAGGTCATCGGTGATCAAAGCATTCAGATGCAAGCCCTCGAACACGGCACCATCGACGCCGCCGTGCTCGACGGCGTATTCAGCCGCCGCTTGTAACAGAAATGCTTCAATATCACGGGCGAGTATTCCGAGTTGAAGCATCTGTTCACCAGCCAGGCAATTGTCGTGCAAGGCAAGTTTTTGCAACAACGCGCCGATGTTGTCGAAAATCTCTTGAAAGCGCAAATCGAAGCGATAGCGTTTTCGCTGGCGACGAAAAACAAACCGATCGTGATCAAGACATTCATGCGCCGGCTGAGAGTCGATGCCGCCGCTGCGGAGGAAGGCTACGCCGATCTCCATCGCGCCATGGACCGCAAACCCTACCCGTCGCCCGAAGGACTGCGCAATGTGCAGCGTCTGATGGCGCTGAGAAGTCCGAAAGTCGCGAACTCAAGATCGACAACATCATCGACAAGGCCTACGCGGCGCAAGGGACAAGTTCGAAGCCATAGCTTGAGAGTTTTCCCCTTGTGCGGTTGGCTAGGCGCTGATAACTAAAAACCTAACAGATTGCTGCAAAACCCACTCGGAGTCCTTCGACATGGCTCAGCGTCTGTCCTGAGTTCATCGAAGGAACGAACCAAGAGGATTTGAAAGCGGTGATGATTTTCCGTTCTGCTGAGCTTGTCGAAGCATGAGGCACTCAAAGCGTTCCGAACCTTTTTCAGCAACCTGCTAACCTAACCTAAAGGAATCCCGGCATGAATCGTCGTCGCGTATCTCTCGCTCTCGATATTTTTTCGTTTGCACTGGCGCTCATCTCCAGCCCAGTCAGCGCCCTCGATGCCGCCGCTCCGTCGAGACTCGTGATCGGCTACGCCTCTACGACACCGCGCTTGATGCCGCTGTGGATGGCTCGCGATCAAGGGTTCTTCGCAAAGTACGGCATCGAGTCGGAGCCGGTGCTTCTCCGCAGCGGCGCGACGCTCGTCACCGGCATGGCTTCGGGGGACATCCAGATCGGCCGCACCGCCGGCGCCGCCGTGCTATCCGCGGTGGCCGCCGGCCATGAGATCAAAATGCTGGCGACATTTTCCAGCCGCAATTCCTATGACGTAGTCGTTCGCCCGAACATCAAGAAAGCTGAAGATCTACGCGGCAAGAAACTCGCCATCAATAGCGTAGGC
>CAMLCX010000570.1 GCA_946478635.1 uncultured Pseudomonadota bacterium | reverse complement strand
AGCTGCCGCGGAAACAGCCGAGCCGAGCGGCTCCCCAAGCGCCACGCCGACGAGCGCCGAAACACCGCAACCGCACTGGTCGCATTTGCCGATTTGGGGCGCCGAGGCCGAGGCCAAAGGCTATGGGGTTCCGCTCCCGTTCGGAATAGGAGCCACTTTCTACGACGCGAAACAACCGGTCAAGGTCAACGACCTTAAGTTGGGCATCGGTAGCGGTCCGACGGAGTCGGCCACGTTCGTAAAAGTCGGTCAGCCGATTGTCTCGTGGCAGCAGAACGTCTCGAGCAGATTCGATGTCTGGCTTTTGCCGTTTTTTAACTTATACGGCATCTTCGGCTACACCAGGGGAAACACAAGAGGACGGGTGACCGTTACCGGTCCGGTTTTCGGACTTTTAAACGAGGAGCTCCCGCTCCTTGCCGAATTCAACGGTCCCACTGTCGGTGGAGGCATGACCCTCGGGTTCGGCCATAAAATCACGGAGTGGCACGATCTGACCGCTTTCATCGTAGGCGACGTCAACCATACGGTGACATTCCTGTCCTTCAAAAATGAAAGTTTGATCGCTCACACAAAGCCTCAGGCGACGGTGGCCGCCCCAAGAGTCGGTTTGCGCGGTCAAGTGACGGAATCCATTAACCTCGGCATGTGGGTGGGCGGCATGTATCAACTGATCCAGGAAGAGGTCGTGGGTTCAGTTGCCGGTCGACAGCTTGAATTTATTATCAACCAGCGTGCAGCGTCCCCATGGAACACCCTGATCGGGGGCCAAATCGAATTTGGTAAGCACTTCCACATCGTTATCGAAGGAGGTTTTGGAGAGCGCTCATCGATTCTCACGGGAGCCGTACTTCGGTTCTGACCGACTCATACGGCCAGACTCTAAACCGTAAAATACCTGCAGGAAACAATCTTGCTCTCAGGATTGAACTCAAAGAAGCTTCATTGATTTCGAATAAGAACCCGCCGTGGATGAAGAAGGGCCCGGCCGCCTCATGATTTCCGGAAAAGCACAGCGGGTGTGGTCGCTGGTGAAAAAGGAATCGCGCCAGGTGGTGCGCGATCCCAGCAGTATCGCAATGGGGATTGTGCTGCCGGTGGTATTAATTCTGCTCTTTGGGTACGGGCTCTCGCTTGATGTCACGAACGTGCCCGTGGCCGTGGTGTTGGAAGATCCTTCACCTGCCGCCACTGAACTGGCGAGCAGTTTTGACCTTTCTCCGTATTTCGACGCGGAGCTTATGACCTCGATGAACCGCGCAGCGCAGCTCATGATGGCGCGCAAGGTCGATGCTATCGTGCGCCTCCGTCCCGATTTCGGCCGCCGCCTGGCTGTTGGAGATGCTGAAGTTCAGGTTCTCGTCCACGGAATCGATGCCAATCACGCGCGAATCATCCAGAGCTACGCCCAAGGGGCGATTAACCAGTGGGCGGCGCGCCGTTCGGCGGAAGGCAAAGTAATGATGACGGGACCGGTTACGGTCGAGAATCGCCTCTGGTTCAACGAAGCCAACGAGAGCCGCTACTTTCTAGTCCCCGGATTAATCGTTTTAATCATGACTCTCATCGGCGCATTTCTTACTTCCCTCGTAGTAGCGCGAGAATGGGAGCGCGGCACACTGGAAGCTCTATTTGTGACTCCGGTTCGGCCCGATGAGATTTTGCTTGGCAAAACCATTCCCTATTTTGTGCTCGGGATGATCGGGCTGGCGTTCTGCCTGCTTGCCGCAAAGTTTCTTTTCCAGGTCCCCTTCCGCGGATCCGTGTTGGTCCTGATCTCCGTCTCGATGCTTTATCTGTTGGTCGCGCTCGCCATCGGCCTTTTGATTTCATCGGTGTTCAAGAGCCAGTTCGTGGCGAGCCAGATCGCATTGCTGGTGACGTTTCTGCCGGCATTGATGCTCTCGGGGTTCCTATTTGATCTGCGCAGCATGCCGGCACTGGTGCGAGTAGTCAGCTACATTCTACCGGCCCGCTACTACGTCACTCTGCTTCAGACCGTGTTTCTAGCCGGCGACATCTGGAGCGTTATTCTTCCGAACGCGGCGGTGTTGGCCGGCATGGCTGTGTTGTTTTTCGTCCTCACGCGCAGAGTGACCCGTAAGGAATTGGCTTGAGACCAGATATGTTCGATGCGTTGCTGCGCATTCTTGCACTAACCCGTAAAGAGCTGATCGTGATCTTCAAGGACCCGCGCAGCCGTTTTAGCCTTTTAATACCACCCATCCTCCAGTGTCTTATCTACGGGTATGTAGCAACCTACGATTTAAGCGATGTTCCCTACGCCGTTCTCGATCAGGATCGCAGCGCGGCTTCACAAAAATTACTGGCCGGCTTGGACGGCTCCCGAGTTTTTCGCCGCGTGGCCAACCTGGAGCGCTCGGCGGACATAAAAAATATAATCGATGATCGGCGTGTCGTCCTCGTCGTTCAGATTGCTCAGGATTTCGAACGCCGATTGCTTTCCGGGGCACAGGCCAAGGTTCAAGTGATTGCCGACGGTCGGAACTCCAATACCGCCGCCACGGCCATAGGGTATGTGAGCACGATCGTCGAATCGTTCAATAGCAATTGGCGAAAGGAACATGGTCAAAGCCACCCTCCGATCCGCCTTACGACCCGTGCCTGGTACAATCCGAATCTGGATACTCGCTGGCATATGATACCGGCGCTCATCGGCACGCTGTCTTTGCTCCAGACAGTTTTGCTGACGGGACTCTCGGTGGCGCGAGAGCGCGAGCAGGGAACATTCGATCAGTTACTGGTGACGCCCTTCCGCCCATCTGAAATCATGATCGGTAAGGCGCTGCCTTCGATGTTGGTGGGGATCGTGCAGGCAACGCTGGTTTTATTGGTGGCACAGCTCTGGTTTCGGATTCCGTTTGCAGGATCGTTCGTTATTCTCTATCTCGGTATAAGCCTGTTTGTTTTGGCGGCCATCGGTATGGGACTGTTGTTGTCTTCGTTGGCGACAACCATGCAACAGGCGATGCTCTTCTCATTTTTGCTCATCATGCCGTTCACGATCCTATCAGGACTGGCGACGCCGATCAGCAGCATGCCTGATAGTCTTCAGTACCTCACCTACATCAACCCGTTGCGTTACGCCATCAACATTGCTCATCGGGTGTACTTGGAAGGCGCAGGACTCCGCTTGTTATGGCCCGAGCTTTGGCCCCTCGCGATCATCGCAGCCGTCACTCTGCCGATAGCCTCCTGGCTCTTTCGCCACCGATTGACCTAAAACGGATAGACAACGAAAAACGCCAGCTTCCGACGCTCATGATGGCCATCTCTCGGGTTCGCTTTGGTCGAACCCAGGGGAGATCAGAACCACCACAGCGAAACGACCCGACACGAGGATTGGAGATTTTCTTAGCGCGTGTAAGCCGCAGATATCACAGGTAAATTTCTCTACTTTGCCATTACTTTGCTAGAAGAAAAAAAACGAATCCATTCACGTCTGACAG
>CAMLCX010000569.1 GCA_946478635.1 uncultured Pseudomonadota bacterium | reverse complement strand
GACAGCATCGTCAGGGAGCTCGACAAGAGCGGCTTCATCGATAAAGTTTACAGGTAGTCCCGTGATCGAGGCTGCCGGCCAATGATCAGCGCGGTCATTCTTTCCGCTGGTGAATCGAGCCGCATGGGTCGGCCCAAAGCGCTGCTGCCGATCGACGGCGAAACGTTTATCGAAAAAATCACCGGCGCCCTCAAGAAAACCTCCGTCAACAAAATCTTCGTCATCTTGGGTCACGACGCCGATGAAATGAAGCGGCGGATCGAGCCTCTGCCCGTCGAGATTCTCATCAACCCCGACTACAAACTCGGACAGCTGTCATCGCTCCAAGTCGGCGTGCGGCGCTTAGAGACGGAGGCCGATTGCGACGGCATACTTGTTCATCTTGTCGATCATCCCTACATCGACGCGAAATTAGTGCAGGTCATGATCGAGCGCTTCTACGCGAGCGGCAAACTGATCGTCGTGCCGCGCTATAACGGCAAGCGCGGCCATCCGGTGATCTTTTCACGCAAACTATTCAAGGAATTGCTGTCCGCGCCCATGGATCAAGGGGCCAAAGCGGTCGTGAACGCGCACCGCGCCGACACTTTGGAAATTGAGACCGACGATCGGGGCATTACGGTGGATATCGACACGCCGGAACTGTACCGGCAACATGTTAAAGGAGCATAGATGGCGAAGCTGAATTTGACTCTAGCCTGCGGCGATTACGATTTTTTGCGCCCGCTGATCAATGGCGAGATCCAGCCCCAGGGGATCGATCTCAATGTTTTGACCATGCCGTCGCCCGAGCGCCACGGGCGCATGCTGCGCCATGAAGAGTTCGACGTCTGTGAGTTGTCGCTGGTGGGTTATCTCGTGTCGCGCGACAAGGGCTGCAACTATAACGCCATTCCGGTTTTTCCGCATAGACGCTTCCGGCACCAGTACATGGTGAAGCGAACCGGCTGCGGCATCGAAAAGCCGGCGGATCTGAACGGCAAGCGAGTCGCTCTCGACACACTGCAAAATTCGGCCGGGTTGTGGATGCGCGGCATCTTGCAAGACCACTACAGCGTCGATTTGAAAACCATCGAATGGTGGTGCCAGGAAGAAGAGGACATTCCGTTCGAACCGGCCCCCTGGATGAACGTGAAGCGGGTGCCGCAGGGGAAGAATGTCGATCAGATGTTATTGGAAGGCGAGCTCGAAGCCGCACTCTATCCTGAAACCTTGCCATCGATTCGCAACGGTAATCCGAAGGTCGCCTTGCTCTTTCCCGATCCGAAGAAGGCCGAGATGGAGTACTACAAGAACGGCGGCTTTTTCCCGATCATGCACACCGTGGTGGTGAAGAATCCGATTTTGGCGGAGCACCCCTGGGCGGGGATGAGTTTAGTGCGGGCATTCCAGCAGGCAAAAGAAATGTGCTACGCGCGCAACAGCGACCCGCGCAGCTTCGCTCTGGTCTGGGTGCAGGATCTTCTGCGCGAGCAAAGGGAGATCTTCGGCCCCGACCCTTGGCCGTACAATCTGGAAGATAATCGCAAGACTCTGGAAGCGGTGATCCGCTACGAGTACGAGCAGGGAATGATCAAGAAAAGGCCCGACGTCGAAGATTTATTCTTCGCGCCGAGTTTGCAGAGAATCCAGCACTACGTCTGATCGAGGATGAACATCAATCTGTCATTCCGGCGAACGCCGGAATCTAACCTTTTTCTCATCGCTTGACAAAACAAACCTGGATGCCGGCTTCCGCCGGCATGACGAAAACGCCAATTCGGCGATTTTCATTGCTTCGCTGGATTGTCCTGCGCAGGAAAACGGAACTCCTCCTCCAGCGCGTTATCGATCCCGTAGCGCAGCAGTTCTTTTACATCGAATCTCGCTTCGTCCGCTTCGACATCAGCGAAGCGCGCCTTGGTTGCGGGATGCTTCGGCACGAATAGCTGGCAGCAATCCTGGTCGGGAATTGCGGAAATCTCGAACGTGCCGATGCGCCGCGCTTGATCGATGATCTCCTGTTTGTCCATGCCCACCAGCGGGCGGAGAATCGGCAGGCGCGCTGCCTGTTGAATCACCGACATGTTGTCGAGCGTCTGCGACGCCACTTGACCGAGGCTTTCGCCGGTGATCAGGGCTTTGGCTTTTTCCTTGCGCGCGACCGCTTCGGCGATCCGCAGCATCATTCTCCGATAAAGAACCACGCGTAGTGGCCGGCCGACCGCGGCGACGATCTGGCGTTGGATCTCACCGAAGGGCACGAGATAAAGACGGGAACTGAATTGATGGCGCGTGAGCATGGTCACTAACTGGCGCACTTTCTCTTGGGAGGTTTTGTCTTGAAACGGAGCGCTGTGAAAGTGGACGAAGATCAACCGGCAGCCGCGCTGCATCATGCGGTAAGAAGCCACCGGCGAGTCGATGCCGCCGGAAATCAAGGAAACCACTCGCCCGCTGGCGCCCACCGGCAGGCCGCCCGCGCCGGATATCTTATTAAAACCGAAAAACGCGTCTCGCGGCAGGATTTCCACCGTCACCGTGAATTGAGCATTCTTTAGATCCACCCGCGCGCCGGATTTTTCTTTGACGGCGGCGCCGAGCCGCCGGTTAATTTCCGGCGAGGTGAGGGGAAAGGTCTTGTCGCCGCGCTGGGTTTCGATGCGAAAGGATTCGAAGTGCGCGCCGTTTAAGGAATCCAAAATGCGGCTGCGCAATGCGTCGATATCGCGCGCGGTTCGCTCGACGACCGAAAAATTTGCCACTCCGAACACGGTGCCGATGCGCTCGATGAGCGTGGCGGGTGGCACGTCCTCTTTAAATGTGAGCAATAAACGCGCCGGCAGACTGCGGATTTCCTTAGCACCGAGATCTTTGACCGCGGCAAGTAGATTGCGTTTGAGCAGCTCGGTAAAATAGGCTCGGTTGCCCTTCTTGAGAGCGATCTCATGATAGCGAACGAGCACTGAATCCATGCCTCAACTGATAACAGATTCACTCTGGTTTTGCATGTAACTGCCCCTGTGGTAGTATCGCGTCACAACCTCCGGCAGGGAGCGAACCATGAGTAATTTCAAGAAGCTTGCCGACGCCATGCAGTTTTCATCCGAGAAAATGAAAAAGAATGGCGTCTTCGAAACCGACAGATTTTTTTGTGATACGTATTGCTTCGAGCCGGGTCAGGAGCAGAGCCCGCACACGCATAACGGGCAGGACAAGGTTTATTACGTGCTCGAAGGCAAGGGCGTATTCACGGTGGGCGACGAGCAACGCGAGCTCGGGCCGGGGGAGATCGTGCTTGCGCCGTCGGGTCAAAATCATGGCGTCGCCAACCGCAGCCAACAAAAGCTCGTCACTCTCGTCTTCGTGACGCCCAAACCGCACCACTAAACGACCATGACCACGGAAGAAAAACAGGTCGCGCAGGCGAACGAAAGTTTTTATCGCGCTTTCGAAACGCTCGATATCCAAAAAATGGAATCGGTGTGGGCCAACGACGGCGAGATCC
>CAMLCX010000568.1 GCA_946478635.1 uncultured Pseudomonadota bacterium | reverse complement strand
GCCTTTAAGGTTCCGTTTCCCGGTGGAGCCCGCTATATTCCGCCAGCATGGTGGGCCAAGCGAAAACTGAATCTTCACTCGTAGTTGGTGAAAACATTACCTTGCCGGGTTAGGTAAGAGTAGCCCGTCATCCGGGCACAACCGCTAAGGTGCAAGGAAATCGCCCGCGGACCGACGATTCTGGTGGTGTGTTTGGCTACTCTTCCGGGTTGTTTCCGAGTGCGCTGTTAGGCCGGCTGGGTCAGGCCAGACTGCCCGTTGGCCAAATGGATCGAGTTTTGTGCCGCTTACGCGGTTCGGATGGAATTATTGGCAGCACACATCTTCATTTCGGGGAATGTGTCACTCGAGTTCGATCTTCGCGAGCCCATAAATGCTCACCTCATCCAGATCGAGTGTCAGCATCTGACGACCGGCGCTACTCACCGTTTTGTACTTCACGGGTTTCATCTCGGCGAGTGTTCCACTCCAGGTGACGCTTCGCGCAGTCTTTCCGGGAGGAATCGCCACTTGCACAGCCAGATTCCGCGCAGGCGTGATCGCACCGTCGACCGTCACGTCGTAATTGACGACGTGGAGCAGCATCCATCGGTCGGCCTTTTCCGTCATCGTCGTAATTTCGACATACGGAGCAGCAGATGTGAGGCGTGTCACGCGCGGGCCGAGACTCTCCTGCACTTTGCCGGCAACTCGCTCCAGAAGTTTGCGCAAGTCGGGATCGATGCGGTTCCGTGTATAGCCCTCTGGGATGTCAGCAAAGACGTCGGCCATCGTCGGACCAAAAGTCGTATAGTCTCCATGCGACTTCATCGGGATCAGGAAGCGGGATGGCGGAATCTGGACCGGGATGAACAGCACCTGCCCTTTGCCGACTCTCCGCGTGACTTCGGCAGCGGGATATTGTCCTTTGCCCAATGATTGCGCCAAAGCAATCTGGCGTTGCTCGAGGCCGTACTGATCTTTGTTGCCACTGGCACCTAGAACAAGTAGTGTGCCGCCGGCCTTGGCGTAGCGGACCAGCGCTTGCTGATGTTCCGAACTCATCAGCGGAAGATATGGAACGATCACCATGTCGAATTGGTTGATTGCCGGACTCGACAAATCGTCTTCGGTCAGCATGACGTGAGCGATCCCGTTGTCCGCCAGCACACGCGAAGCGCTAAACGCAAAGCTCAACTCATCGGCAAGATACTGTCGCAATGAGGTGACCACTGCGACGTTCGCGTGCATTCGCACGTCGCGCAGAATCCCCTCGTTTGCCGCCAGAAACCGGTACATCTGAGTGGCGCCAGCGGGCGTCAATCGCTTCTCCCGAAAGACAGCGTGATTGGCCACGGCCTCCGCGATGTTGATCTGAGACATCGCATTCAAGCAGCCCTCAGCGGGGTGAGGAAAAATCGGCGGGGTGATCTCTGTCGCATACACGATCGCCGGTTTGCCATGTGTGGCTGCGGCCAGGAACTTAAACGCCGGACTATTCGTAATCTTCGTACCCTGCTCGTCCTTGCGTGGCGCCGAGTCGAGGTATTCCTGCACTTCGGAGTAGACGAAGTCGTCATATCCATCGCGCCCCAGCATTTCCATGTTGCCGGCCGCGTCATAGCCGATTGGACCGTAGCCGAACCCTCCAAACACATTTCCTGAAATCATGAAATTGGGGTTGTACTTCCGGGCCACTTCGCGCATGCGATGATGGAATTCGGCTACAGAATAACCACGGAAGGTATTCCACTCCGCCCAGAACGGTTCACCACGCTTCTTGGGCAGGGCGATGTGGTCATAGTCGTCCGCGCCATACTTGGCCTGCGCCACCTTCGCGGG
Source organism: uncultured Pseudomonadota bacterium (assembly GCA_946478635.1). Next base: position 1,676 of record CAMLCX010000568.1, on the reverse strand, counting down.
AAGGTTCTTCTTCAGATACGCAGCGAAATTCCGCTTGCAGTACCCGCAATAGCACGTTCCGCCCGCGATCTGCGTCCAGTCGATATAGGAGCCGTCGATCCCGGTTTCCGCCTGCGCACGTATCCGTCCTTCCATCAAACGAGTGAAGTACGGATTGTTGGGGCAGCCCCAGGTTTCGAACTCGTTCGTCGTTTCCTGTCCGTAGGGCGCATAGCGATAGTGAGGAAAAGTGCCATCCGGCCGAACCGTGATCCACGTTGTCGGGTTTTCTGCCGGCTTGGGACCCAGGTAGTCCTCATAGGCGTTCCAGCCTTCGCGCCAGAATTGCAGCATTCGGATCTGATCTTTTTGCGGTTCGTCTTTGTTCGACGCCGAACGCCCGTGGATCGAACTCGTGAGATATCGGAGAACGATGTAGCCTTTGTCGTGCAACGCGCGATTGTTCGTCTTCGCTTGCTCCATCCCGCGATTGAACTCTTCGCGAGTCACGTCCTCGAAGCTGGGCGCGCCGCTTCCGAACGTGATGGTCATGTTGTTCGTCTTCAGAAATTCCAGATCCGCTTTTTGCCCCAGTCGCCAATGCCCCCAGTCAGTGTCGGGCGTCCATGTTCCAGGCTTTTCCTGCGCGAACGTGGCCATCAACGTCGTAACGACAAGAAGTGCGTATCTGATTAGAGGCTTTGATCGCATCTTGACTCCTATGAGTGTTTTCGTGACCGCAGATCATGCCGGTGCGCAAGACCCGGTATGTAAGACAAAGAACTCGTGGAACGATCAGAACTCCTGCGCGACGGTTATGCGCTGCGGACTCGTTCAACGGTTCGTTTCCATGAAATAAAGAGTTAGTTCTGATTCTTTCGCGAAAGGGGGAAGTTCCAATTCATACGTCCGGCCGATGTTTCCTATTTTCAGATCCTGGCCGCCCAGTGTCGCTCGACTCAACTGTCGGTCCGATCGCAAGCTAACCTGGGGCGGCTCCGAGCCTGGCACCGCGAGTCGCAATGCCAACGTGCCGGGCTTTTCATTCACTGCGAGGATCGTCAGGTTTGCACGCGTGAGATGAAATCCGGAGGTCGATACCTTTACTAGCTCAATCCGACGGTCCGAGCGCACGAACCCTTTGATGTGACTATTGCTATCGTCCCACTCCTGCCAATCGGCATTCAGTGCGATCGCCGGCTCGGCGGCTGCGAGCGCGAATCTGGCCTTTGATTTCGCTCTCACGTTGAAGGCCAACCCGCTTGGCGTCGGCATCGCCTCGGTCATCAGTTTCGACACATAAGTCATATGAGGCGCAGTTGTTGGTTGAGCACCCAGCTTGATCGTGATGGTGTGCTTCTTGTCCGGTGTGAGATTCGGCAGAATCAGCAGCCGGTCGTCAAAAGCAGGATGCACACGCCCGTCGATCAGAACCGACTGGATGAATTTCCGAGTGTTCTCAACACGGATTCCGATGCCGCCCAACGATTCCGCTGTATCGTTTCGTCGCAAGCTTGAGAGGTCAAGCGTCATCTCGATCGTGTCGTCCGATGCCTTCCATGAATAGTTCCATTGCGCCATCGCGCGTAGTTTCTGTGCGAGCTCCTGCGGTTCGGGGCAATAGATCGGAAGCGTCCCGAATTTCGTTTTCATTGCCTCGTAGAACGGAAAGTTGTTCTCATTGGTGATGCGCTTGT
>CAMLCX010000567.1 GCA_946478635.1 uncultured Pseudomonadota bacterium | reverse complement strand
CGATAGAGCGGGCGATGGCGGCAATTCTCGATGCGCTCGAAATATCGGCGCATGCGGCCGGCGCGCCATGACGCATCACCGGTTAAATCCGCGATGTAGTCCCAGTCCGCATTGTGCGGATAAACCAGGATCATGGCGTTATGCGCGGTGCAGCCGCCCAACGTGCCCGCGCGCGGATAAAGCACCCCGTTTTTTTCTCCGCTGTATTTGGAGTCCTGCCGCTGCCGCTCCTCGTCCGCGTAATGCCTGACGAAAAAATCCCACTTCATCAGCGGATTTTCCGCGGCGAAGGGGTGGAAGGCCGGAACTTGATAGTCTTCGGGTAATCTTGCGCCCGGGCGGGTGAGCGGGTCGTCGCCGGCTTCGAGCAACAGGACGGAACGTCCCGCCTCCGCCAGTCGCGCGGCAACCGTGCCGCCGCCCGCGCCGGAACCGACGACGACATACTCGTATTCGCCGGCTGCGGCGGCGGCCTCGCTCATTTGTGCTTATATTTGCTGGACGTCAGAACGTTTTTAGAAACTCGATCAACGCTCGCTTATCGTCATCGCTGAGCGGTGGCTCTTCCTTGAGCATTGCCGTGCCGAAATAGTGGCCCCGGTTAACGACGAAATCGGGGCACTTACTCACCTGCAACAAATCAGGCACGAGGTTTTTGAAGACCTCGGCCGCTTCCTGCTCGCTCTTGCCTTCCACCCTCTTGAGATCCGCCTTCATTTTTAACAACAGCTTGGCGAGATCGATCTTGCTGGTCTCCAGGTCGATGTTGGTCAACAAACTCACCGGCGTGCCTTTCGGAATGGGACCGATTCTCACACCCTCTTCGGTGAACAACCAGGGGAACAAGCGGGCCAGCCAGTCATTCCAGCTAAGCAGCTTATTGAGAGATTCGGGCAAGAAACCGGGCGCCAGTTTGATGTAGCTCGTCGACGTGGTGCGGTAGATAAAGCCCGGCACCTTGTCGCCGAGAATGGAGTCCTTATCGCGCTTCTCGGGCCAGAGCATTTTTTCGATCGCATCGTTGAACGACTCCATGCGCGCTTCGACGGAGGGCGAAGGGTTAAACTTGCCCACCGAGTTGTTCAGCAGAAAAGGCGCCGTCGACCAGACGCTGATCAGCGAAGGCACACGTGTATAGCCGCGCCCATTGCCGGGCATCTCGTATTCCCCGGGACTCCCATCGATGGGATTATGCACGGTGATCTTGCCCACCGATGGCAACTCTTTGTAGGTTTTCGAAGAAAAATTGTCCCAGATATTGCCTTCCAACGCGTTGGTCGCAAGCGGGCTGCACGCGTTGGTCTGAAGCAGCGTCACTGGGATGCGGCGCTCGGTCGACAAATAATTATCCGTCAGAAAATCGTCGGCCATGACCAGTTCAGTCATTCTCGACTTGAAATCATCGGTCTTGGTCCACTGCCAATATTGATCCCAGTTCTGCTCGTCCACCCCCGCCGGCGCCTCGGGAATCTTGCTCGAGTGGCAGCGCGCGCAGTAAGTGGCGAAGGCCATCTTGCCGCGGTTCAGTATGGCAGTATCTTTCGTTAGATAATAATTGCCGCCGGGCGCATCTTTGAGCGAATCGGGCTTTGCAGTTTTCAGAAAAAACAGTGCAACATCGGCGGTCTGCGCCGCGGTCGCGTTCCAATAGCTTGAATTCTTTTCCGCGTCCTCGATTTTGATGGGCGTAATCTTCTTGCCGCCGACCAGGGGATTGAAATGCAGCAACCACTCTTCGCTGAACAATCCGATATTGACGAACACCCGATTCAAAGCGCCGAGCACTCCGACGGAGTCCGCGCCGTCCTTCAGTACCCGCGCCGTCCAAACGGTATCGGGAGCCTTATAATACTGCGCCAGACTTCCGGTTTGCTTGTAGTCTTGAAATTGCTTGTTCTTGAGCCCGCCGCCGGAGAGTTTTTCCTGCCCCCAACGCTCGGCCGCTTTGAGCCGCGCGGCCACGCTATACACGGCGTTCATCGTGCGCGGATTGTTGATGTAATCGGTGGAAATGAACGAGGTGTCGAGGGTTCCCGGCAACGACGTGTGAATCAGCTGGTAGATAAAACTGGATTCATCCTTGTCCCAGAAAAGAATTCGATCCACCCAGAAATACTGCGCGCCGGGATTGGAATTGAGATTTTCCCATTTTGGATTCTCCGGATCCTCTGGTGGCTTGATTGGACTCGGCCCGACATGGCAGAAGCCGCAAGACATTCCCACCCGATACGGACGAACGAGATTCTTGTCGTTGTAATATTTCGGATCGGTGTAGTATTTTTCCGGGTCCCACTTCTTCTGTGCGGCTTCGTCGAAATCGGGATTGGGAAAAATCCGCAGACCGACGATTCCCGAGGCATAACCATAATACGATCCGACCGGCATGTTCTTGCCGCGCGCGCCGATCTTGACGCCGGGATATTTCTGTTCATTCTCGAACGGATCAACGGGACAGTCCTTGCTGCGGGTGTCCAGCCACAAACCGAATCGGTCTTTGTTGGCGGTCTTCGGCTTCTCGAAGCACGGTTCGTTAACCACTCCAAGATACCTCCAGCGCGTATCGCGGTTTAAATGTTTGACGCTCGGATGCGACGAGATAATTTTCAACAGATCGACCACGCCAAAGCTATTCACAACGAGATGATCCCAAAACCGATCGTTGCCTCCCGTCCAAACGATCCAGTTGTTCCGCCCTTTTACCTCGTTGGCGGTGAGTTCCACCGCGCCGTCCATATCTTTGAAGTAATCCTCATCAGCGGCCGGGAAACTCTCCGTGTTGCGCCCAACCGTGAGCGCCTCGTCCTTTACGGTGCCCGGCTCGGGAGATTTTTTCCCGCAGCCCCAGGCGAGCACGATCAGCAAAAGAATCGCAAGGTGGCGTATTTTTAGGTTCTTCATTCCTCTTCCTCTAACAATCGAGTTGTCGCCCAGCCAAGCCGCCATTCCATTATCCACCGATGCAAACACCCGAGAGCAAACCTATTCACAAGGTTTTCAGATACTCGATCAGCGCGTCTTTTTCCTTCGCCAAAAGGTTAGTGCCGTATTCGTGTCCCTGATTGCCGCCGGAGCGTTCGCTCACATCATACTTCGTGCCGATGCGCTGCGCCTCTGCGCCTTGCGTCACAAAGCCGACGTTCTCCGGATCATAAACGTCATAGCCGCGGTAGAACACTTTCGGACGCTCGGCCACGGGTTTGAGCAGATCCCGGAGCGTTGGCACCGAGCCGTTGTGCAGGTAGGGCGCGCGCAGCCAAATGCCGTCAAGAAAAGCCGCGATGTACCCGCTCGGCTCGTTCTCGACCAAACCACGCCGCTCGATACCAAAGTTGCGCACGACTTTGTTCGACTCGATCGCCGCCTTCTTACTCCAGCTTTTAAGTCGCTCGCGGTCGGTGCCCACCTCCTCCACCGGCACCCGGGTGCCAGTCCGTTCGCTCGCGTGACAGCGAGCGCAATTGCTGTCAAAGACCGTCTTGCCGGCTTCGGCCCGCTGC
>CAMLCX010000566.1 GCA_946478635.1 uncultured Pseudomonadota bacterium | reverse complement strand
TGCCCAAGTTCGGCACGCGCAAGCCGGGACTCCTGGCCGAGCGCAACCTGCTTGGTCCGGTGCACGGCGCCTACGGCGACTTCGCGATGATAAAGGAAAAATTATTTCCCGAGGACGTCGAGGAACAGATCAACCGGCGCAGCGTACCGTTCGAGAACATCGCGGGAGGGGCAAGTGTTTCATGACATCCCCGCGAGCATGCGCCAAGTGATGCGCTCGCTCGAAGAGCAGTTGGAGCGCGATCAACGCTCGCTCCGTAGCGTCGACGGCGATGTCGCGCGCGTGCTCTCGCTCCTGGCGCTGTCGGCGCCGCCGGGCGCCTTTCTCGAGCTGGGCAGCAGCGGCGGCTACTCGAGTCTATGGCTGTCGCTGGCCGCGCGCGCAAAAGGAGTCACGCTGACCACGGTCGATCTCGATGAAAAGAAGGTCGCCTTGGCGCGGACAAACATCGCCCAAGCCGGGGCGGATGGTTCTGTCCAGGTCTTCCACGGCGACGCGTTCGACTATGCCGGCCGGTCTGAGCCTTTGGCGTTTTGCTTTTCCGATATCGAGCCGCCGGAAAACAACGCCAAGATTTACGAGCTGATTGTACCGCGTCTGGTGCCGGGCGGCTGGCTGGTCGTCGATAACGTCACCTCGCCGCGCATCCAGACGGCGCTGATCAGCCGCGCGCAAAACGATCCGCGAGTAGACTGCGTGCTCTTGCCCTTTCCAAAGGGCGACATCATCTGCCGGAAGTGCTGAGAGTGGGCGAGTTGCCGTGTTTTAGCAGCGCAAGACCTTTCCGTCGCACCATTGCGTTCTTGTCCAACCATGGGATCCTCATCACCGCAGTCGCTGAAAAGCAGCTTGACAGCTCCCCTGCGTCTGCGATACTCACGCCCCAGTCCGAACACGAAAGCAGGAGGTGGCTACGATGACCCGCTTGGTAAGATCGATCGTCGGTTTTGTGATTCTCATCGTTCTCGTTGGTGCCTTGGGCAGCGAGGCCGCGGCGCAGGGCAGAACCAAAATCAGATACGCCCTGGGCGATGTCGTGTCCATTGACGAGTTGCCGCTCTTGATCGCCGTCGAGCGCGCCAAGGCGCGCGGCGTCGATGTCGAAATCACCGCGTTTAAAAGCGAAGAAGTCGCGACCCAGGCCGTGATCAACGGCCAGGCGGACGTCGGGCAAGGGACGCCGTATGCGGCCGTTCAAAAAGCGAACGTGCCGATCCGTTTTTTTTACCAGTTGAGCACGTTGCTGTTTTTTCCGGTGGTCGCCAAGGACAGCTACAAGAGCTGGAAAGATCTCGACGGCCAGGAGATTGCGTTGCAGGGGCGCGGCTCCGGGACCGAGGCGATCATGCTCCTCGCCGCGAAGCAGCACGGCATCAAGTATAAGAGTGTGAGCTATGTGCCCGGATCGCAAGTGCGCGCGCTGGCTCTCTTAAAGGGCAATATCAAAGCGACCATTTTAGACGCGCCCAACAAAAACCGAGTGATGAAGGAAGCACCCGACAAATTCCTCATCTTGCCGCTCGGCAATTTGAAAGCCAGCGACGAGGCGCTGTTCGCCACCCGGGACTTTCTCGACAAAAACCAGGCGGGCATTGCGGTTTTCGTCGAAGAGCTGATCAGAGTCAATCGGCAGATCAATGCAAATCCGAAGTGGGTCGTCGAAGAGCGCAAGAAACTCGGGCTATTAAAGGATCTGCCCGCGAAACTGGAAGAAGAAATTGTTCCTTTCTTCCAGGAAGCCGTACAAAACGGCGTCTTTCCCAACGACGGCGGCGCCGAGGGCGCGGCCAAGAACGATTTGGAATTCTACGCTCTCTCCGGCGCGCTGACCGGCGAAAACCTAAAAGCGGACGAGTTCTGGCACTTCGTTCCGCTCAAGGCCGCGCTTGGCAAGGTGAAGTGAAAGCGGCTTGGCTCTTGGAGAGACGAAGGTTCACCTAAGCTCAAGCAGGTTGCTGAAAAAACCTGTGCTTCGAAAGCTCAGTCGAACGGAAATTGTGCAACGTGTGCTTTCCCGTTGCCTGAGCTTTGTCGAAGGATAAACGGCATTTTTCAGCGACCTGCCAAGTTTGGCCGATGCGATTGCAGGTGAAGCAACTGAGCGTTTTTCAATTGCTCGCTGGTAACTGACTCCGTGGAGCAAAAAAACTGGATCGCAAAGCCATTTTTCTGGCAATTGGTTTCCTTCGCTCTGTTTTTCGGCTTGTGGGAGTTTGCCGGACGCTGGCCGATCAGCTTCGCCTTTCCACCGTTCAGTAAAACCCTGGCAGCGCTGCTCGGCATGATCGCCGACGGCAGTCTTCTTAAAGCCTACCAATCGACGCTCCAACCGCTGATCATCGGTATCGTTCTCTGCAGCGTCGTCGGCATCGGTTTCGGCATCGGCATGGGACTCTCCCGCACCATCGAATGGCTGAGCCTGCCGGTCTTCATCGTGCTGCAGGCAGCGCCGATGGCGGCGATCATCCCGCTGATCACTTACATGTATGGCATCGGCATGACCGCCAAAGTTTTGGCCGTGGTCGTGTTGGCTGCACCCGTTATCGTAATGAATTCTTACAAGGGGATCCGCAACACCAACCCGTCGCTGATTCAGATGTGCCGTTCGTTTTTGGGCACGCGGTGGCAGGAGGTGATCAAGATCATCCTGCCCCATGCCGCCGCTTTGATCTTTGCCGGCCTGCGCCTGGGAATGGCCATGGGATTCATCGGCATCGTCATCGCCGAGCTTTTGATCACGCCGACGGGCATCGGCGATCTCATTACCTACAATAGCTCGGTAGCCGACTATCCAAAGATGTTCGCGGCGATTGCCTCCATCGTCCTTTTCGCGGCCTTGACGATCCAAGCGCTCGAGCGGCTCGAACGCAAGCTCTTTCCACCCGAAATGCGGGGTATTGCGGATGTCCGCTGAACCAATCGTGGAGGTGAAAAACGTCGGCAAAACCTACGACGGCGCCGTCGACGCGCTGGCGGACGTTAACGTGGCCCTTCCCAACGGCGCGCTCAGCACGCTGCTCGGCCCGAGCGGGTGCGGCAAAACGACGCTGCTAAAAATCATCGCCGGACTGATTGCGCCCAGCCGCGGCGAGATCCGGGTGAAAGGTAAAAAGGTCGCCGGGCCGGGTCCGGAGCGCGCATTTGTTTTTCAGGATTTTGCGCTGCTGCCGTGGGGCAACGTTTTACGCAACGTGGGATTCGGCTTGGAGCTGCGCGGCCTGCCCAAAGAAGAGCGCGATCACATCGCCCGTAAGCACATCGCCGAGGTCGGGCTCACAGCTTTCGAAGCACGCTATCCGCATCAACTCTCGGGCGGGATGCGCCAGCGTGTCGGGCTCGCTCGCGCCTTCGCCGTCGACGCTGAAATCATCCTGATGGACGAGCCGTTTTCTTCCGTCGACGAGCAGACGCGGCGCAAGTTCCAGGAAGAACTTTTGGATCTGCTGAGGAACAAGAAAAAGACCGTGATCTTCGTCACCCATAGTATCGAAGAGGCGGCCTAT
>CAMLCX010000565.1 GCA_946478635.1 uncultured Pseudomonadota bacterium | reverse complement strand
CGCGAAACCCATTGGTGCTGGTGTGCCAAGCCGCCATGGCGTCCGTCAAAATTCCAATCTTGAAAACTTTCGGCGTCTGAGCCCACGCAGCGTGCGTCCGGCAAAGAAAGGCCAGCGATGTTGTCCCGCTGGTCAGTGTTAGGAATAGGACGACATACTTCTGCAACAGCTGACCTCGAGTTTTCATTTGATCACTTAATCCGCCCACACTCCGATTTTTGATTTTCGTCTGCGGGGCCGCTTTTCGATTTCCGATTGTTGGAGCAAGAATCCAAGAATCGATTCCAAAAAGTTTTGTTCATGCACTTTTTCCGTAGTCCGAAGTTTACTGTTGCCTACTGCCTGATGCCTGTTGCCTTCTTCACTTGATCACCCGATCCGCTCTTGCGAGCACGTTCGGCGGAATCGTGAGTCCAATCTGTTTTGCCGCTTTAAGATTGATGATGAACTCGAATTTCGTTGGCTGTTCGATAGGCAACTCGGCGGGCTTGGCTCCCTTGAGGATTTTGTCCACGAAATATGCGACACGCCGGTAGCTGTCCGCGAGGTCCGCCCCGTAGTACATGAGCCCGCCAGCATCTACGAATTCTCTGTTACCCGTCGACGGTAACCGGTTCTTTAACGTAAAGCCGACAATCCGTTTCCGATTATTATTCATTAGCGGGCTCCCAGAAACGTACAGTCCATCCGGGCGCTGCTTATTCAGCGCAGCGAAAACCTTCTCGAAATCGTCCGCAGCTCGTACCTCCCAAGGTTGAATCGTCAACTTCAGCGCACGCGCCGCGACTGGGAGATGCTCTTTCATCTCGAGTACACTACCCGCTATGGCGGGATCGTAGAGAACCGCAACACGGGTAATTTTGGGAACTGCTTCTTTGAGCAGCTCCAGCCGCTTCCCGGCTAGTTCTCTGGAGAGGCTTGAAAGGCCGGTGACGTTGCCGCCGGGACGGGCAAGGCTTTCAACCAGGCCCGCCTCGACAGGATCGCCCGGAAGCCCCGCCATAACGATGGGAATCGTCTTGGTCGCATTCATGGGCGCCCGGATCGTCCTGATCCCTCCTGCTACCACGATGATATCAACCTTGAGGCGCACCAACTCGGCCGCAAGCTCAGGGAACCGATCGAGCTTCCCCTCCGCATATCGATACTCGATGGCGATGTTCTGTCCTTCTATGTAGCCAAGCTCGCGCAGAGCCAGTCGAATTGCCTCGGAACGGGTGGACTCACTAGCTGGGTCGAACGACGATAAATACCCTATCCGCCAGACTTTCTTCGGCTGCTGCGCCTCGGCGGACGAGCAAAGCGCAAAGAGCATGGCGCCCGTCACGATTGCGGATTTGAGATTGCGGAGTGCGGATTTCAAATTCATGCCAGAGTGAGAGCTGATCCGAATTCCTTGCATTGTTCTTCTTCTTGAATCCGCAATCCACATTCCGAAATCCGCAATCATCTGATCACCTTGTCCGCTCTTGCCAGCACGCTCGGTGGAATCGTCAAACCGATTTGCTTTGCCGCTTTAAGATTGATGATGAACTCGAATTTCGTCGGCTGTTCCACCGGAAGATCAGCCGGCTTAGCGCCTTTCAATATCTTGTCCACATAGGTGGCCGCCCGGTGGAACAAGTGGGCAAAGCTGGTGCCGTAAGACATCAGTCCACCGGCGTCAACGTACTCACTGAAGCTGTACATCGCCGGGAGCCTGTACTTGGCCGCGAATTCCGCGATCAGCTCTCGGTTGAAGAACGTCAAAGGGTCCGGAAGCTCGAAGAGTGCCTGAGGGCGTTCCTTTCCCACGCCGGAAAGAACCCTCTCAATCTCTTCCCGATTTCGCGCCTCCATCGAGATCAGTGTCACTTTCAACGCTTCGGCCGCCGCCTGCATGTCTTTGAAAGCGGCTGACTGACCCGGTTGGTTCGGATTCCAGAGGACAGCCACCCGTAACAAGGATGGAACAACTTCCTTGAGTAACTCCAACCGTTTCCCGGTTAAGTCTGGAGAAAGGTGAGTCAGCCCCGTTATGTTTCCTCCCGGCCGAGCCAGACTGGCGACGAATCCCACTCCGACTGGATCGGTAACTCCCGCCATGACGATGGGAATAGTACTGGTTTGTTGCTTGGCGAACCGGATCGCTGGTGTAGCTGAAGAAACTATTACGTCAACCTTGATGTGGACCAGGTCAGCCACTAAGCCTGGCAGACGATCCAACTTTCCGTCGGCCCAGCGGTACTCAATCACAATGTTTCGACCGTCCACATACCCACGTTCCCGTAACCCCTGCATGAAGGCCTGGGCGCGATGCCCTGTCGTGGCAGGCGATCCGGCATCCACATAACCTATCCGAGGTACTTTTGGCTGCTGCGCCTGAACCACAGCCCCACACATCGCAAAGGCAACAATGAAAGCGAAAACCCCAAACCATTTTGGATTTTGGATTGCCAATTTTGGATTGTAGGATTGAGAACAGCACAATCGAATCCGGAATAGTTTCTTCATGTATTTTTCCCTAATCCAAAATCTAAAATCGAAAATCCAAAATGCTATTTGATGACTCGATCCGCTCTCGCCAGCACGTTCGGCGGAATCGTCAGACCAATCTGTTTGGCTGTCTTCACATTGATGATCAATTCAAACTTGGTCGGCTGCTCAACAGGCAGATCGGCAGGCTTGGCGCCCTTCAGTATCTTGTCCACATAGTGTGCGATCCGCTGGTAGCTCTCCTCGAAGTCGGCCCCGTAGTACATGAGCCCACCAGCCTCCACAGCTCCTCTGTTGACATACATCGACGGTAACCGGGCCTTTAGTGCAAAACCGATGGTCCGTTTTTCGTTAGTACGCATTAGCGTCCCCGTGCCGAGCACGTAGAGTCCATCCGGGCGCGAATTACTGATCGCAGCGAATACCCTATCGAAAGCGTCCGCGGCTCGGACCTCCCAAGGTTGAATAGTCAACTGCAGCGCACTTGCCGCGACCGGGAGAACTTTTTTTGCTTCGAGTACACTGCGCGGAATGGCGGGATCGTAAAGAACCGCAACACGAGTAACTTTGGGAACGGATTCTTTGAGGAGTTCCAGTCGCTTACCGCCTAGTTCTGTGCCAAGGTTTGTAATACCGGTGACGTTGCCGCCGGGACGGGCAAGGCTTTCAACCAGGCCGGCCTCGACAGGGTCGAGCCCTTGGCCCACCATAATGATGGGAATCGTCTTGGTCGCCTGCTTCGCTGCACGGATCGGTATGTCCCCTCCTGGTACGACGATGATATCAACCTTGAGACGAACCAGTTCGGCCGCAAGTTCAGGGTACCGATCTGGCTTTCCCTTCGCATATCGATATTCGGTGGCGATGTTCTGTCCTTCGATGTAACCCAGCTCGCTTAGAGCACGCCGAATTGCCTTGGCACGGGCAGACTCAGTAACTGGATCGCTATTCGACAGATAGCCTATCCGCGGGACTTTCTTCGGCTGCTGCGCCGAGGCCACAGCACCCGCCACCACAAGCACGAAAGCGATTACCGAAA
>CAMLCX010000564.1 GCA_946478635.1 uncultured Pseudomonadota bacterium | reverse complement strand
AAGCAGTCGTCGCGGCGGCCGGCGATGTAGAAATAACCTTCGTTATCCTGATAGGCAAGGTCTCCCGTCAGATACCAGCCGTCGCGAATTACCGCTTCTGTTCGTTCACGATCTTTGTAGTAGCCGATAAACAGTCCCGGATCCGACGTCGAGATCGCAAACTGACCGAGGTCGCCGGCGGGCAGAGGCTTCAAGTCGTCGTCGAGAATTGCAACGCCGACTCCCGGCAGCAGCCTGCCGACGGAGCCCGGTTTGACCGGATCTCTGACACCGTTGCCGATGACGAGCTGGTATTCGGACACGCCGTAGTGCTCGTACAACTCGGAACCGACGCGGCGCTTCCATTCTTCGTACGTTGCTGCGCGCAGCGCTTCGCCCGTCGAATGGGCGCAGCGCAGGCTTTTCAGATCGTGTTTCTTCTCGAATTCCGGCATGGCGAGCAGCCGGCGATAAACGGTCGCAACGCAATGCAGCACGGTCACTTTGTATTTCTCGATGGCGGCCAAAACATTCTCCGGCGTGGCGCGGCCGGAGAGGATTGCGCCGGTGACGCCGTTGCGCAGCGAGAAAAGCAAATTGTGGCCGAGCGCGCTGATAAAACTCCATTCGCCCGTGGCCATGACGACATCATGCTCCTGCGGTGGCAAGCGGTAGCGGTTCAGGTCTCCCAGGGCAATGATCCAGCGATGCGCATGGACGATGCCCTTGGGTCTGCCCGTCGTGCCGGAGGTGTAGACGATAAAAGCGGGTTCGTCGCTCCGCGTGTCGGCTGTAGCGACGGCGGTTGACGAATTACCTTCCAGCGATGCGAATAAGATTTCGTTGCCCTCCGCTTCGCCGGTGCAAACCAGGTGGTTGAACAAACCGCCGCCTCTCAGTTCGCGCACGGCGCCGCTGCGCGAAGTTTCGGTGAAAACAACCTGCGGCCGGGTTTGCTCGAGTACGGCGGTCAATTCGACCGAGGTAAGAAGGGAATTGACCAGCACGGGAATGACACCGAGCTTCACAGCCGCGAGAAATGCGACGGCGAATTCCGGCGAGTTGCCCATCTTGATGAGAACGAGATCGCCGCGCTTCAAGCCCAGGGCGACCAAACCGCCGGCCACGGCGTTCACGCGCTTTTGCAATGCTTCGTAAGTGACGACCCCGCAGTCACCGACGAGCGCCGGCCGCGGGCCGCACCCGCGCGCAATCGATGCCTCGAGCACATCATCCGCAAGATTCAATTTCTCCGGCACCATGCGATAGTCGCGCCCGGAAGTTGGCAAAGCGATCATCGCGAACTACTTTTTTGACTTTTTCGGCGGGCTCTTTTTCGCAAACGGCGAGCCGGCATCGTATGGGTAGGTGTAGCGCGGCGGGCGCTTTGCCACGAAGGCGCGCATGCCTTCCTGGCAATCCTTGGTGCGGGTAATTTCCAGCACGGCATCGAGCTCCTGCTGGTATCCTTCGTCGGTGCGATTCCAGTTCCAATACATTTTCACCAGGCGCTTGGCCTGGCGCACGGATAAATAGGGATTGTCCGAGATTCGCCCGGCGAGAGCGAACGCGGTGTCGAGCAGTTTGCCTGCAGGAACGACTTCTTCGACGAGACCAATGCGCAACGCTTCTTTGGCGTCGATGATCTCCCCGGTCAAAATCAGCCGCATGGCGCGGCCGATGCCGATCAGCTTGGGCAGATTGCGCGCGCCGCCGCTCTCCGGCACAAAACCCGCCGGCACGGCGACTTCGCCGAAGCGCGCGCGGTCCGAGGCGATGCGCATGTCGCAGAGCGTCGCCATCTCCAGGCCCACACCCACCGCGGGGCCGTTGATGGCGGCGATCGTCACTTGCGGCAAATCTTCGAGCTTGCGCAAGGCGCTTTGCAAAACCCGGTGGCGCAGGTCGTTGAAAAAATATTCCGCCATCTCTTTGTACGGCCCGGTGATGCCCATGGAACCTTCGAAGGCGCCGAGCACCTCGCCCTCGGACTTGAGATCGCCGCCGGCGCAGAAGCCCCGTCCCTCGCCGGTCAAAATCACGACCTTGATAATGGAATTGCGCGCGATCTCGCCGCACAGAGCATCGAGCTCCAGGCGCATGAGCGGATCGACCGCGTTGAGTTTTTCCGGGCGGTTCAACGCGATGACGCCGATGCACGGCTCGCCGGGGTTGTTGGGGTTGTCATGAACCGACCATTTGAGTGCTTTGTAATCCATCGAGGTCTCCTGATATTTGCGCCGGTTAATCTCGCTGACCGTCCCTGCTCCCCGCGGCTACTCTACCGTTCGTCATTCCCGCATGCTTCTAGCGGGAATCCAGGCGAACCTTAGATTAGCCCGGTTACAATTGGCGCGGAGGCAACAGCAATGCAGACATTTCTGAGATTGTGTCAATACAACGTCAGCTCGCCGCTGCACAATGCATCGTGCCAGAGATGCAAACGGCGAACACTGCTGTGCAATAAGGTCTTCCGCCTATTTCTTTTTCTGCTGGCCGTAATACGACGTGTTCACGGCGACTTCGTCCGCCGGTTTGCGCTCGCCGGCGATCTTTTCACCGGTCTGCCAGAAGTCGCCGGCGACGGCGAGCCTCGCTTCTTCATCCAACTCGGGATTCCAATCGCCGAGCGAATAACCGTACCAGGGCGATTCGGGCTCCAGCTTCGGCAGCTCGAGCCTCTCCCACAATTTGCGCGCGCGCTCCATATATTCCTTCTTGGGCAAGGAGATCGGCGGGAAGGTCTCTTTCAACGTCGCGTCCCAGAGGAGACAGGAATCGTCCGCGCCGCCGCGCGCGTCATGGCGCGGCGCATGGCCGACATCCGTGCCGCGGATGATTTGCACGTCGCGGTGCGGCTGCGAGCGGTAGCCGAGCGCCCAGAACACCGCATCGAGATTCTCGGGATCGATATCCTCGTCGACGGCGATGACGATCTTAGACATGGACGGGCGAAAGGTGACCGCGGCCATCAAGGCGCGCCAAACTTCCGCCGGGCTCGGCTTGGACATTTGAATCACGGTGAGCTTCTGCGTCGCGGTCAGCGGCTCGTGCAGCATGACGCGGGTAACGCAGTGGATGCCGAGAACGTTTTTCAAATGATCGAGATAGAGCGGCTCATAGGCCATTTTCTTGATCACGCTTGATTCGGACGGCGTCACCTGGCTGATGATCGAGCAGAGAATCGCCTTCTTGCGCCGGGTGATCGCGGTCACTTCCATGTAGGGATTGTATTCCTTCGGGTTGACGTGACCGTGCGATTCGCCGAAGGGCGCTTCCGGTTCGAGAAACTCCGTCGAAACAAAACCTTCGATGATGATCTCCGCGTCGGCGGGAACCAGAAGCGGCACCGTCTTCGCCTTGACGACCCGGATCGGCGCTTTGACCAGACCGCCGGCGACCGCGAACTCATCGACGTCGTAGGCGAGCTTCTGCGCCGCGACGTAGGAGATCGCCGGCACACCGCCGATGCACAGCGCTGCCGGCATCTTTTCCTTGCGCGCGCGATATTTTTCCCAATGCACGTAGATGCCCTG
>CAMLCX010000563.1 GCA_946478635.1 uncultured Pseudomonadota bacterium | reverse complement strand
AAAGCGCCGCTAACCCTGCCCGAACTGGTAAACCGGAGTCAACCGTAGAAGCATTCGAATTTATTTGGGTCAGGACCAGGACGTACAAGGATAAAGCCGAGCTCGAAGCGAAGACCAAAGAGTTCCAAGCCGCGGTCGCGGCCGCCGGAGTCAAACTTGGCGGCAATGTCGCGAAGATGGAAGTGCGCGAGGCCGAGTCGGCGTTTGCGTAGAAGCGGGTTCGACGGCGGTTACTAGCGGCGGCATGTTCCCAGGCGATGACACGCCCCTTCGCCCTTAGAGGAAACAACGCTCCTCGCCATCGCTTCCGCATTTGAAAACACCCAACGACATCACCGCCCACCGCCCGGATTCGGCGATTTGCCGACCAATGGTAGCGCAAGCAGAGTTCAAAGTTCCGTGTTCAAGGCGAAACGATGATAACCGAGTGCAGTGCTGAAACCCCGTCGAGGCCGTCTTGAACACCCGAGCAGCGTGAAACATCACACCTCACGCCTATTGTGTTCAACGATCTGAACGACCTCATCAACGGAACTGGCAATCCCGCCTCGTGCATCACCCAGAGGATTGCTACACTAAGACCGTGAGCGACCTGGGAAGAAGAACTATATTCGGATTTGCGCAATTCATCAGCGGTTTGGCAATCCTGCTCTTTGCTCCCGCATGGACACTCGATTTCTGGCAGGCATGGATTTACTTGTTTATCTTTGCTGCATCCGTGGCGCTGATCACTCTGTATTTGTGGAAAAAAGACCGGCAGCTTCTGGAGCGCCGGCTGAACGTCGGTCCCGGAGCCGAAAAGGAAAAGAGCCAAAGACGCATTCAGATATTTGCATCCGCGGCGTTCATCGGCACCGTCATTCTGCCATCTCTTGATCATCGCTTTTCATGGTCGAGGGTTCCGCTCTCAATAGTGATTGTCGGAAACTTTCTCGTAGCGCTCGGGTTTTTTATCGTCTTCCTTGTTTTCAAGGAAAATACTTATAGTGCCGGAACTATCGAGGTGGCCGCCGACCAGAAAGTCATTTCAACTGGACCGTATGCGTGGGTTCGTCATCCGATGTATTCAGGGGCGCTAGCGATGCTTTTCGGTACGCCAGTGGCGCTCGGATCCTGGTGGGGACTTATCATGTTCGTTCCCATGACATTTGCGATTGTTTGGCGGCTTCGCGATGAGGAGAAATTCCTTCTTAGAAATCTTCCGGGATATGAGGAGTATCGTGAAAAAGTCCGCCATCGCCTGCTGTCTTTCGTCTGGTGAAGAGCTCGGGGTTGCTATTGAAATCATGAATCGCTTTGATGAAGGCGAGCATCCATCGCTTTTATCGCGTCGGTCGGCGCACCGCCAGTCAGTGAGAAGTTGATAGATTGTAGGACTGTTATGACCCCCATTCCCCCGCGATTCCCCGACTGACCCCGATCCCCGATCCCCCTCACTGGCACCAGCTATCGGGGAATTGATAGATATCGCCGAGGGCGATTTGGAATCTGGCATCGTCAAGTGGCCCGTGAGGCGAACTGCTATATATCTAGAAACAAACGTATTTTTCTCTGATGACGGCAATACATCAGGACTTAGCCTGAATCTACTTGATACGTACGGCGATTTGCCGTACAGTTGGATCCGTAAAGGAGAGTAGTCATAGCCTCCATGGAAGCGCATGAAATCACGGAAAGCCAGAGTATCAAGACGGCACGTCTTGAAGCACGGATTACGGAAGAGCAGAAGGAGCTTTTCTCTAAAGCTGCCGCGCTGCTTGGACGCTCTCTGAGCGACTTTGTTGTGACCTGTGTCTCTGAAATCGCCACCCGCACCGTGCGGGAACACGAGGTCATGACACTGAGCTCCCGCGATCGTGAAATTTTCGTCAGTGCTCTTCTCAATCCTCCGGAGCCTGGAGTACAACTCCGCACGGCGGCGCGACGTTACAAAGAACATGCCGGCAAATAGATGCCGCCAGAGGCTCGGTCGTCATCATGGCTTGTCGAGCCACTTGGGAAACATGACCGTGCGGCCTTCACCTGCGGCAACAAAATCCTTGACCGCTATCTGAAAGAGATCGCCAGCCAGGATGCCCGCCGCCTCGTGGCCGCGCCCTTTGTTCTTGTCGAAACGACAGCGCCCAAAACGATCTGCGGTTATTATACGCTTTCCTCATTCGGCATCGCTCCCGGTGATCTGCCCGCCGACGTGGCGCAGAAGCTTCCGGGCTATCCCGTTTTGCCTGCAACGCTTCTCGGCCGGCTCGCCGTCGATCAGCAACACAGCGGGCAGGGGCTAGGCGAGTTTCTGCTCATGGACGCGCTGCACCGCGCCCACACGCAGACATCGCAGATCGCTTCCTTCGCCGTCATCGTCGACGCCATCGATGAACAGGCAGCGCGTTTTTATCAACATTTTGATTTCATTCCGTTCCCGGACCGGCCGGACCGGCTTTTTCTTCCGATGAAAACCATCGCCGTCTTATTTACCACAACATAGGGCGAAGATTCACACCAACTTGGATCTTTACGCGTTTTTGAAGGAGGCGATAAATTGGGACGAACCTTAGAGATAAAGTGGCCATACATTAAAGTTCACCCTCGCTTCAAGCAACTTCTCGAAGAGATCGCCTACGCGATCGCCGGTAGCACGTGCGCTTCAACGCAAAAAATTGGGGGGAGGCCAAACGTGATGTAGATAGTCAAGTTGCTGCCCGGCTCGGTGGGTAACCCCAAATGAAGAACAGAACCGTGCTAAGGTTGAAAACATGGTGAGACCGACGAAAATCCGCAACGCAGAACATCACTGAAAAAGGTGTTCACCAGTTTGTCCAGCTAGTCAACAACGTCCCCCAATATTTACTTCTCGGCGTAGACCTTTCGCCCAAGTCATTTATTTCGGCGGACTGGATCGTTTCTCGCCCTGGAACTTTGAACCTTGAACTGAAACGGATGGGCTCGACCCGGAGCTGATCCATCATCCCCATTCTTCACCACGCGCTCAACAATAATCAGGAACACCTTGGCGGCGGTTGCTCGATAGGGAAACCAACAGGATCAGACTTTTACGTCTCGACTATCTTGTTCAGGGTAAACCTAAGGGACCGCTTGGCGGCGAGACGCCCAGCTAATTGCGCTTTCCAACCGGTCGTTGCCCCAAAACAGCTCCGAGCCGACGACAAAGCTGGGAGCGCCGAAAATACCCAGGGATACGGCGCGCTCGGTGGCGGTGCGAAATTTGGCTTTCGCCTCCGGCGATCGAGCGGCGTCGATAAGGTTTGGCGGTTGCCCAATCGTCTCGAGCGCGGATTTCACGACGTCGGTGTTCGAGATGTCGCGGTCGTGCGCGAAGTTTGCGAGAAAGATATGCCGGACGAATTCCGGCAGCCATGGCTCTTCTGAAAACAAACAGGCCAGGCGACCCGCCAGAAGCCCGTTCCGCGGAAACACCGACGGTTTTCGAAATGGAATACCGAGCGCGTCGCAGACGCGTTGCAGATCGCGCCACATGTAGTTCCCCTTGGCCGGATAGACAT
>CAMLCX010000562.1 GCA_946478635.1 uncultured Pseudomonadota bacterium | reverse complement strand
AAAGCGCCTCCACCCACCCTACGAATCCGAGTCCCCGTAGGATGGGTGGAGCCTTGCGATACCCATCGTTTTAAACTCGCATCTAATAATCGATTACCGCGCGTGCCAACGATCACCATATGCCTCGCCTTTTCGCCTCGCTGTTGAGCATCAGCGGCCGTTTCTGATACTGATAATCGCGGAAAGAACATAAACCAGCAGGGAGAAAATTGAATGCGCATTATCGATGCCGATGGGCATGTTTTGGAGCGCGATATTCCGTGGGCCGACTTGATCGATCCGCCCTATCGCGAGCGCGCGCCGCGCGTGGCGCAGGACAATCGCGGTTTCAAGTTCATCATGATCGACGGTAAATTGACGCCCAAGCCCGTCGGCAAAGGCTGCAGCTTCGTCGGCGCGCCGCGCAGCCATTTTCCCCAACAGACAACAGGTATGGTCGATCCGGTGCAGCGCCTCAAAGACATGGATCTCGAAGGCATCGACACCGCGGTGCTGTTCGGTACGTCTCCGTTTCTGAGTCTGCCGTTTGTCGAAGACAAAGATCTCGCTTGCGCAGTCGCGCGCGTCTACAACAACTGGCTGGCCGATTATTGTAAGGCCGACCCGCGCCGCCTGAAAGGCGTTGCAGCGGTTGCCATTCAGGATCCGGTGGAATCGGTCAAAGAGCTTCGCCGCGCCGTCGAAGACCTCAAGTTCGTTGCCGTCGCCGCTCCGCCGATATCGGCGTCGAGAAAGAATCTCGATGATCCCGACCTGTTTCCGTTCTTCGCCGAGGCCGAGCGGCTCAATGTTCCCGTTTGCATTCACGTCGGCGCCGGCGACGGCGTACCGGCCGCGACCGAGCGCTTTGATCATCCATTTTTTACCCACGCCATGGCCCATCCCTTCGAGCAGATGATCGCTTCGCTCTGCGTCGTCGCCGGCGGCCTGCTGGAAAGATTTCCGCGATTGAAGTTCGCCTTCATGGAAGCGGGCTGCGGTTGGGTGCCCTACTGGATGGAGCGGCTCGACGAGCACTACGAAATCCTCCAGCCGACCGTGCCGTGGCTCACCAAGCCGCCCAGCGAATACATGAAAGGCGGCCAGATGTTTTACGCCTTCGAGATGGAAGAAAAAATGCTTCCCTACGTCGCCGAGTTCGTCGGCGCCGATCGCCTTGTTTTTGCCACGGACTACAATCACAGCGATTCGAAATTTCCCCATACCGTCGAAGAAGTGATGGAGCGCAAAGATCTCTCCGATACCCTCAAAGCCAAAATCATGGGTGAGAACGCCGCCAGGCTTTATAGCTTGTGACCGCATTTTCTCCTCGACCTTCAAGGGCGACCGGCCGGTCGCCCCTACTCGAAACGTTCTCGTGACCACGCTGGCGCTCTCGTAACGCCAGGGGTCGTCATTCGTCCAATAGGAATAAAGCCGGGTTATCAAGCATCTTCAAAGCTAAGATAGCTTCGAATAATTGCAGAGTAACCCGCTGAAATCGAAAGAAATTGCCCGTCAAACAGATGGTTCAGTTTACTCCAAGTCGAAACACTTGGAAGGCCTGAAGGAGATCCAAGGATGAAGCTAGCAAGACGATTCCTAGGCATATTCGCGCTGTCGGCTTTGGCATTCGCCGGCTGCCATGAGCTGGGTCATATCGACGGGCTGGGCGACTACGGGGGCTTGGGCGGTGGGACCGGGGGTTTGGGTGGCGGCATCGCCGGCAGGGACATTGTCGGCGAAGTTGAACATATCAATGAGCGCGCCAGCGAGATTGAAGTCCGCACGGACGCCGGCCAGACCGCGTTCCTTCGTTACGACGACAAGACGCAGGTGATTTATCGCCAGCGCAATTATTCGCCCGCCAATTTGGAGCCGGGCGACTACATCGCCGCGCGGGTTCAGCAGGAACGAAATGGACAAAGTTATACGGATGCCATCACGGTCAAGGAAAGCGTGCAGGATCGCGGCGGGAGTGGCCGCGGCGCTCGCCGTAGCGGGAGTGCCAATGCCGGCGGCAGTAGCAGCCGCTTTGATCGCGTCGAAGGCCGCGTCGAGTACATCGATGCCCGCCGCGGAACTTTCGAGCTGCGCGACTCGCGCAATCGGACGATCCTGGTGTCGGTGCCGTTCAACGCGCCGCGCCAGGTCATGGACCGTTTCAATCGGCTGCGCGAGGGCGAGAACATTCGCATCGAAGGCCGCTCCAGCGGCAACGATCGCTTCGAATTGGAAAATTTCGTGTAGGAATTTTAGAGCGTTGTCCGCTAAAAGCGTGGGCACACTCGGTTTGCAGACTGAACGAACTACCCCTCAGCAAGCTGCGGGGTATCCCAAGAACGCGCCGGAAAATATCCCAGAGGCGTCACCCCCGAATGTTTCTATCGGGGGTCCAGTTCCGGATTCGCCTGTGGTGAGCACGGTCGAACCACCGCTTAAAACATGCGGGAATGACGGTCCTCGGAAAGAAATCAACTTAACGCAGCAAGCTGCGGGGAATATGACCCGCAGCGATTCAAAAAATAGTTAGGAATGCTTCGAGGGCCTCATACTTCGACGAGCTCAGCAGAACGGAAAAACACCAAACACATCAAATCCTCTCCGTTCGTCCGGAGCGCCACCGAACGACTCCGAGGGGGTCTTCAGTAACCTGCTTAATGCAGAATCTGCTTGAAAAAGTCGTTGCCCTTGTCGTCGACTAAGATAAACGCCGGAAAATCCTCCACCTCGATCTTCCAGATCGCTTCCATGCCCAGCTCGGGATATTCGAGCACTTCGACCTTCTTGATATTTTCCTTGGCGAGAATCGCTGCCGGGCCGCCGATCGAGCCGAGGTAAAAGCCACCGTATTTTTTGCACGCGTCGGTCACCTGTTGGCTGCGATTGCCTTTGGCGAGCGTAATCAATGATGCGCCGTGCGACTGGAACAAGTCGACGTAGGAATCCATGCGCCCCGCTGTCGTCGGTCCGAAAGAGCCCGACGGCATGCCTTCCGGCGTCTTGGCCGGACCGGCGTAATAGATCGGGTGATCTTTGGCGTATTGCGGCACTCCTTCGCCGCGATCCAATCGTTCTTTGAGTTTTGCGTGCGCGATATCGCGAGCCACGATCATCGTGCCGGTCAAAGAGAGCTGGGTCGTCACCGGGTACTTGGTCAGCTGGGCGAGAATTTCCTTCATCGGTCGGTTGAGATCGACTTTGACGACGTTGCTTTCGACCTTGCCGCGATACTCGTCCGGGATTAAGCGGCCCGGATCGCGCTCCAACTCTTCAAGCCAGATTCCGTCCTTGTTGATCTTCGCTTTGGCGTTGCGATCTGCGGAGCAGGAAACGCCCATGCCTACGGGACAGGAAGCGCCGTGGCGCGGCAAGCGAATAATGCGCACATCCAGAGCGAAATACTTGCCGCCGAACTGCGCGCCATAACCGGACTTGTACGCCTGCTCGAGCATCTTCTTTTCCATTTCAACATCGCGAAACGCCCGGCCATGGGTATTTCCCGTCGTCGGCAGATGATCGAGATAACCTGTCGTCGCG
>CAMLCX010000561.1 GCA_946478635.1 uncultured Pseudomonadota bacterium | reverse complement strand
AAGGCACAACCGCTTTGCCTTCGTTCCGGAAGGGTTGCAGCTCGATCGCAGCTTTGCCGCGAATAATCCGGGCCAGGCGGGCGGCTCAATTGCAAAGTTCCGAGCATCGGAAGTAAGATTTCCGATGCTCGGAACGGCAAATCAAAACGACAGGTTTAATCTATCTGACCGAACGGTCGCCGGGCTCGCGCATCGACCACGCCGGCCTTTGCTGCGCGCAGAACTTGCGGGCGGCGTCAACTTCCCTTCTCGAACCTTCGAGGTCAACCTGAACATTGAAGCAATGCTCGCGCCCGCGGAAGCGGTAATTCGCCGAAGGCCGAAGCTCTATTTCATTGATGCCGGGCCGGACCATTACGCGCTGCGCCTGCGCGACCACATCGCTGCCTTCTCTAATTGCTATTTCCGTCTCGCACTCGCGGTTGCCGTCGAAGCGCAGGCGCACTTTCCACGATCGAATGCGCGTCCCTTCAACGATCGGATCCGGGGACACGTCAAGGTCTTCGATGTTTAACCGGTCAGCGCGACGACAGGCGTTCCCCTTACCATAGTCCGCTGCAAAAGTTTCCGGCGCCATGCTCATAAGAAAAATGTTGAGAAGTCCAGTCAACAAAGCCGCTTTAATCCACTCCATAATGCCTCCTTTAGCTGTGCTGTGGTTTAGACGTTGAAAATTATCGCTCGCTACAAACCCTTGGCGCAAGCCCAAAAAAAGCGCTTGTTACCTCAGGTTCCTAAACTTGCCATCAAGCGGCCGAACCCGACCACATTCTCTTTGATATCAATCATCTTCAAGGCATACCAAATACAAGCCAAGCTGCTGGTCACGACCGGCTTGCCGATCTCGTGTTCCAGCAGTTGAACATCGGATAGGGTCGGCCAGCGCGGGCAAGCGATGAAAACACCATCGGCGCCGCGGCCTTTGGCGTAAAGCCGCTTGGCGATCTTGTAGGACGCATGCACCGGCAGATCGGTGAGCTGGGAGTTCTTCCTGACGCCGTAACCGGCGATCTGCAACACTTCAAAACCGGACGCTTCCAGATAGCGCTTGAGCCGTTGATTGATCTCCTCTTCATAGGGCGTGCCGACGACGAGTTTCTTGCAGTTCATCGCTTTCAGAGCTTCGATCTCCGCAGTCAAACCGGCGGCGACCGGCACGCCGAATTTTTCACTCAGCTTTTTGCCAAGCTCGCGGTCGCTGCCGAACGGCAAGCGGGTGAACAGCGGCGAGCCGCTGAAAATGATCGAGTCGCAATTGTTGTCGACCAAATCCTGCACCGCTTCTTCAATCCGATCCAGTTGTTTCTCGAAGTCCTCATCGACCAGTTGGCGCACCGTGCCCGTGGTATTGAGCATCATGAAACCGTCGGGAAAGATTTTGTAAAATTCATACACCAGCGTATCGCCGCGAGACGGTGCGACATGACCGATGCGAGCGCGCCAACCGTACATTGGTTTTACCTCCTAAGGCTTTTCTCGTCGGAAGTTCAAAACGTTCAAATAGTTCAAGCCGTTCAAATCGTCAGATAAAAAACTCTGCCTTATCTCGATGGCCAGCCGTAGAGTTTCGCGGGGTTGTCGACGAGAATCAATTGACACGCGCGCTCCTCCGGCGCGGCGGCAAGCAGGAAATCGAGGAGATCGCCGTCATTCGGCATCGGCACCGAGATTCCCGCGTGCGGCCAATTGCTGCCCCAGACGATGTGATCCGACCGCGTATCGACAATTTCTCGGACGATATCGATCATATCGGCGTAATCCGGCGGCCCGGATTTGGAAAGTTGATAAAAACTGTAGAGATTGATCCACGCGCCCTCTTCGTTTTTTAAAATTGCCATCAGCTCGTGAAATGTGCGATTGCCGCCGGCATGGCCCGGTTCGGCATGCGCCACATGGTCGAAGACATAGGGCATATCGAGGGTGCCCAAGAAGGGCACGGCAGCGATGACTTCGGCCATGGATTGCGGCAGGAACTCCACATGCCAAGCGAACCCGGACACACGCGCCGCCATTTTCTTGGAATCGTCGAACGATAGACCGCCCTTGCCGTTGAGCTTGACGCGAAATCCGGTGATGCCGGCGTCTTTAAGGCGCAGCAGATCGGCATCGCTGACGGACGGGTCGAGCAACGCCAAGCCCTTGAATCTCCCGCCCATGCAAGCCAGTGCGTCCAGCGTCACCTGATTGTTTGTGCCGTTGGCGCTGCCCGTAACAATGACCGCCCGTTCCAGGCCCAGCGTGCGATGCACGGCGAGATAATCGTCGAGCGTCGAATGGGGATCGTGAGTATAGTTTCGCTCGGCAACTAGCGGGTACCTTTCGCTCGGGCCGTAGACATGAAGGTGGGTGTCACATGCGCCGGGCGGGGCCGTGAGTTTAGGTTTTTTGGTGTTCGGGTCGGGGCGTTTAACCTGTCGCATTTGTAGATCGCTAAATTGTGCTCAATCTAGTCCAAGAGCCGGCACAATTTCCAGCTCCTTCGGAAAAGAATCTGTCGCGTCAAAAAATTACCAGGGTTGACGTTACTTCGACGATTGCCTTATCTTAAATATCTGAAGACGCCGGCCATAATTCTCACGCGGAGGTTTTGTTTATGCCGTTGAATAACAATGATTTGAATTTATTTTTGTTGAAAGCGGACGGTCTGCTTCGCTGTCGTTGGGACGGCAAGTCGGATACAGTGGAATCACTCAACAGCGCGCTGGAAGGCGAGACCGTGCGCGAGGTCGCGCGCGATCCATGCAATCCGAAGCGCCTGTATGCGTCGACCTTGACCGAAATCCACGTCAGCGAAGACGACGGCGCAACCTGGCAATGGCTTCCTTCGGGCGGCATCGACTATCGCGATATTTGGACGATGGCGGTGCACCCGACGCGCGCCAACGAAATCTATGTCGGCACCCTGCCGGCGGCGGTTTATGTGAGCGAAAACGGCGGCCGGTCGTTCCGCGAGCTTGCGGCGTTTCGCAGTCTGCCGGATTACAACAGGTGGACCTTTCCGCCAGGCCCTCACGTGGCGCATGCGCGCTGTATTACGCTCGATGCACGCGTGCCGGATGAAATCATCGTCGGCATCGAAGAGGGCGGCGTAGCGCGCAGCCGCGATCGCGGCACAACTTGGCAAGACATCAGCGGGCCGGCGAGTCCGACCGCTTTTCCAAAGATCAATGATCCGGCCGGCATCGTGCCTTATGAAATGGGCCAGCATGAAGAGGGCCGCGTGTATCGCGACGTGCATTGGGTGGTGCGCCATCCGACGCACCTGGAAACGCTCTACGCGAGCACGGGTATCGGCGCCTACCAGAGTAACGACGATGGACAAAGCTGGACCAAATGCGAGTACGGCATGGGGCGGGCCTACGCCATTCCCATGTCCAATCACCCTGCCAAGCCGGACCGGATGTTTCTCGGCGCTGCGGAAAATGGACCGGCGTCCTGGCCGGGTTATCGTACGGTGCGCGCCGGACCGTACAACACGGTGAAATTTAGCCGTAACTTATCGGCGCAGACCGGCGGCGCCAA
>CAMLCX010000560.1 GCA_946478635.1 uncultured Pseudomonadota bacterium | reverse complement strand
GGGGCGGCGTTGGAACTTCCCCCTGCGGATCCCTAAAACGATTTGAACGGAGCGAAGCGCTTGAACCGCTTGAACGATTTGAACTCGAATGAAACTACGGCTTCATCGACTCGGGAAAATACTTGGACGGCGCCCAGACGTTGACCGTGAAATTAGTGCAGCCGAGGATGCGCAGCTCGCGCATGATGCGGATGTAGTCCTGGGAGTCGATGAAGTCGCGCCAATTATCCAGGGTTTCAAAGTCGATGGTGATCGCCACGTGAGGCGTCACCTCCAGCGGATTGCGGTAATTGCGGATCTCGATTACGCCCTGATGGGAAAGCGTGGTGGGCAGCCAATCGTTTTTGGCTTTATTGGAGTAAACGGTCAGGTTGGCTTTTTGATCCGGCAAGTTCCACTGGATGACGAAGTGAACCATTATTGGATCCCCCTCACTAATCCTCCGTCGATCTGAATCGTCGTCCCGGTGACGTAGCTCGCCCGATCGGAGCCGAGAAATACGATCACGTCGGCGGTTTCCTCCGCGGTGCCGTAGCGCCCGAGGGGAACTTCCGCGGCCATCTCCTTGTTGATTTCCTCCACCGGTCGTCCGACTCGGTCGGCGCGCGCCTTGTTGAGTTTTTGCGCCCGCTCAGTGTCGATGCGCCCCGGGCAAATGTTGTTGATGAGGATTTTGTCGCGCGCGAGCTCGCGCGACAGTGTTTTTGCCAAGCCGATCACGGCGCTGCGCACCGCGTTGGACAATACCAATCCCGTAATCGGCTCCTTGACCGAATACGAAGTGATGTTGATGACCCGGCCGCCGCCGGCCTTGCGCATATGCGGCACCGCCTCACGGGTCATGCGCATGGTGCTCATGAAGCTTAAGTTA
This sequence comes from uncultured Pseudomonadota bacterium, assembly GCA_946478635.1. The sequence goes on along the minus strand of CAMLCX010000560.1, from coordinate 2,677 downwards.
TAAGCGTTGTTCCAATCGTCGTCGGTGAATTTCATGAAGTCGCCGGGAGGCGGACCGCCGGCGTTGTTGACGATGATGTCCAGGCGGCCGAAATGCTCGGCGCTTTGATTGACGAATTTTTTGATATCTTCCGGCTTGGCCATGTCCGCCACCATGGCGAGAACCTCGCCGCCGGTTTCCTTGCGAATCGCCGCCGCGGCTTCGTTGAGCGCCGCCTCGCCGCGCGCGCAGATCGCCACTTTCGCGCCTTCGCGAGCGAATCCCAGAGCCGTTGCGCGGCCCATCCCCTGACTGGCCCCCGCCACCAACGCAACCTTGCCTTTCAATCCTAAATCCATTCCGTTCCGTCCCCCTAAAAATTTTTAAGTCTGCCGGATACTAACAAACCGCCGATTGGCGGTCAAAAAGGCGTGCATGAAATATACGAGAAGTCTCGCCGCGAAGGATCGCTACTTCTGCGCCCAGTAAATATTGTCGCGAAATTCCGGATTGAGCCGCTTGATGTAGAGACAAAGCATGCCGTGCACGCCCAGTTGCCGGAGCTTGCGCGGATCGCCCGCGCGCAGCGCGTCTTTCTCTTCCGCGGTGAGATCGTACTCGCCCATCACCGTTTCAAAATCCTTGAGCGACCGCTGATAAACCGATTCGTTCATTTTGAGGTCGAACATCAAACGGCTTAGATGATAGCAGCTCACAAGTCCTCCAATCTCCGCGGGCATTTCTCAAGTCGCGCCGGACGCAAGACACGAGACACTAAACCCTGGACTATTGCAATTTCCAGCTGACAAATCCCCAGCCCGTGGCGACGAAATCCGGCATGTAAGCCGTGTAGGTCGCTTTGGCGTCGCCAATCGCGCCGATCACCACCATCCAATTGAGAAATTCCGTGTCGCCCGCGCGCAACAGGTCCTCGACGGAATAATCGACCAGGCTTCTTCCCTTCCCCTGGCGCATGACCTCGAGGAGCTTGTGGTCGAAACTCTCGTCGATCTCGCCGATGCGCGGCGAGCCGGGAAAATGCGACAAGCCGCCGGTGGCGAGGATCGCCACGCGCTCATTCGAATGGTCCGCCACGTTGCGGATCAACTCGCCCACTTGGTAGCAACGCCGCGGCGACGGCGCCGGGTCGACCCAGGTATTTACGTAAACCGGCAGGATCGGGATCTTCGGCTCAGGCAGCAAGAAGTACAGCGGCACATTCTGCGTGTGCTGCAACTCGATATGCTCGCCGTAGGAGAAATCGATGCCCTTTTCCATTCCCGCGCGAATGATCGCTTTGCCCAGGTCCTTGTCATTCCGATAGTGAAACTTGTGGCGGGTGAATTGGCCTTTGACTTCGTCGGCGATGGTGATGAAAAACGTCGGAATATTATTCCAAAAAAAATTCACGAACTGATCGTTGGCGACAACGATCAGAACATCCGGCTTGGCCGCTTCAAGATCGGCGCGCAGTGTTCTGAATGCCGCTTCCGCATCCTGGCGAAGTTTCTTTTGTTGCTCGAGTGTCGGACGGCTGGCGGATCCTTTCGGCGCCATGCTGTAGTGGAGATCCATAAAATCTTCCCACTCGCGGCCGGGTTCGAGAAGAATATTAGGAGCATGGCTCGCCGCCAGGGCGGAAACTAAAGGCATAGGCGACTCCTTCGTGAATTCGCAAAAAATCCTATTCCCGGCCTTGGGAAAAAGCAAATGTGAGTTTGAGGAATAGCTCCCCGCTATTCCTCAAACGGAGGCCTGGAAGATCGACAAAAATGAAACGGGAAACGGATTCCGCGTCTGGGCGGCGAGAGTCAGAGCATTTTATAATTGCGCGCCGCGAAAAAAATCAGCAGTCCGACCGCGACTACGGAGATGATTGGGTGGTGCAAAACCCAATTAAGGCTCGGCTCAAGAATGTTTTGGAGCATGTAATCGATAAACCTGCTCATGTGTTCTCCCTATGACTTGTGCGCTTGGGTCCCTTTATACCAAATGCCCCCACCGTTCGAAAAGAGATTAATTCCAGGCGAGAAAGTCCACTAAATTCTCGCAAAATCGGTAAGATATGAAGAATTAGCAGTGCGATAAGGTTTTTATTAGCAATTAGAGTAGCATTACAGAGTTTATTCGTACAAAGTTGCTCATTTCTGGCCAAAGCTGGCCTCCGGCACCCGCCTTCGGGCCGGGCATCCGGGCAGATGCGCGGGCGAAGTCGTTGAAAAGTCGCACGATTCGCTCACCCCGTAACCCTGGCACCAGCGTTGCTCTATCCGCGAAACATCAAAACTACTCGGAGGAGCGATCCATGAAACTGTTACTGGCAACCATGTTTAAGAAAGTACCCGTGAGAACCACCAAACAGCGCGCGACCCTGTGCAAGCGTTGCGGTGCGCGCATTTATTCGTTGAGCTTCTTGAAAGCACACCTCGAAGCGCACGACCGAAAAAATCATTAAACGAATGGAAGCCGTAAATATTATTTATCCCGCGCCAGAACGAAAACCTTGTGTTTGCGGCGCGACACTTTCCGTCAACCGCACAGCGAACAACGGGCATTCGCCTGAAATATGGCTCTGCTCGCGCCACTGCGGCGCGCGCGGGCTGACCTACGAAGGCGCGCTCAGGCGCAAAATCCGCCTGGATTTACTGGGCTGGGGCGATCTGCGCCGCAACGCCCAAGCGCTGATCGCGGCGCACTC
>CAMLCX010000559.1 GCA_946478635.1 uncultured Pseudomonadota bacterium | reverse complement strand
TTTGGTTGCGGCTTCGCCGTACTGGGACCTTCGTGGTGAGATCAAATTCTCTTGAAGAACCCAATTTTTAAACTCGTCCTCCTCCGTGCCCTCCGCGCCTCTGTGGTTAATTTTCTTTCTTGGACCCGTTCAGCGCTCATGATCGTGGGTTCGCCTGGCTGATGCGATAGTCCCGCACGTGCGGAAAGCGCGCCACAAGAACAGCGACGATCAGCAGAATAATCAGCGCCCCGCTGGTCGCGGCCAATTCCGTGCCAATCAAGGCCGCCAGAGCGCCAAGTTGGAACTGGCCAAGCTGCGGTCCGCTGTTGGTAAAAGCGCTGTTGATCGAGGCCATGCGGCCGCGCAATTCGTCGGGAGTGCTGAGCTGGTTGATCGTCGAGCGTAAGATCGCGCTGATGGTATCGCCGATGCCGGAGCCAACGAGCAGAAGAACCGAGAGCCAGAAAATGCGCGAGTTGGCAAAGAGCAGCAGACAGGTTCCATAAATCGTCACGCCGGCAAGAATCCAGCGTCCGGCGCGCCGCGCCGAACCCCATAGGCTAAAGCCGAACGCCCCGAGCAGAGCTCCCGCGGCGCTCGCGGCATAAAGAATGCCCAAGCCCTGCGGCCCCACGGCGAGAATATCGCGCGCATAGATCGGAAAAAGCGCGCGCACCGTGCCAAAGATATTGGCGCCCAGGTCCATCATCAAAAACGGAAAGATCACCGCGTGTCCCCAGACGAAGCGAAACCCGGCGCGCAGCGAATCGAAGCGGATCGCGCGCCAGCCGCCGCGCTCGGGCAACTGTGTGCGGATCAGCGCAAGCGAGCCGAGCATGATGAGCCAGGAAATCGCGTCCACGGAATAGCACACCGTCGGGCCGGCCACGGCCAGCACAACACCGGCGATCGACGGGCCGGCGATGGTCGCGATCTGGCGCTGGGAACTCGATATGGCCAGGGCGCGGGATAAATCTTCCATCGGCACGAGGTTGGTGATCATCGCCTGGCGCGACGGCGACTCAAGCGAGCTGAACAGCGCCAGGAACATCGTTACGCCGTAGAGTGTCCACGAGGTAACGCTTCCCTTCCAGGTCAATAAAGCGAGGCTTGCAGAAACGAAGAAAAGACTTCCTTGCGTGATCATCATGAGCTTGCGCCGGTTCATCGCGTCCGCCAGCAAACCGCCGAACAGAAGAATGAACATTTGCGGCACCGCGCGCGCCAGGCCGAGCATGCCGATCTGCAACGGCGAGTTCGTGAGCTCATAGATCTGCCATGCCATGGCCAGTTGGGTAAACTGGCTGCCGACGCTCGAAAACAGCAATCCCGTCCAGAATATCCGAAAATCCCGATGGCGCAGCGGCGAAAGAAGCCAACGTTTGCTCGGCGGATTCATAATGCCAGACGTAGAATCGCAAACTAATCCGGAACACGCCCGAAACAACTTGAACGGCTTGAACTTCTTGAACGACTTGAACGAATCATCCTACCTCTGGCACGCCGGACAGTAAAAAGCGCTCCGATTGCCGATCGCCACCCGCTTGATCGTGCCTGGACAGTCGCGGCACTTTTCACCGTGCCGGTCATAGACGCGCAAGTGATTTTGAAACTCGCCGGATTTGTCGTCGCCGTCGCGATAATCGGAAAACGATGTGCCGCACCAGCGAATCGCGTCGCTCAGTAAATTGGGAATCGTCCGCGCGATGGCGAAAACCTGCTTGCGCGTCAAGCGGCGCGCGCGCGCCGTCGGTTTGACGCCGGCGATCGAAAGGATCTCGTTGGCGTAAATATTGCCAAGCCCGGCAATGATTTGTTGGTCGAGCAACAGATCGCGAATGCGCCGCTCCGAGGCGCGCGTGAAGCGAAACAAATATTCGCCGCTCAGGGTAGCATCGAATGGATCGAGCCCAATTTGGCGCAACTGCGGCAGTTCGGATAAATCGTCTTTATGCGTCACAAGCGATAGGCCAAAACGGCGCGGGTCGTGATAGCGCAACTCCGCCCCGTTGTCGAGCTCGACGACGATGTGATCGTGCTTCTGCCGGGCAATGGTGGCTTCAACACAGATGAGTTTCCCCGACATGCCGAGATGGAACAGCCAAATAGCATCGCCGGACAAGTGAAATAAGATATATTTGGCGACCCGCGAAATCGCCTCCACCCGCTTTCCGGCCAGCGACCTGAGTTTTTTTTCATCGACGCGTATGCGCAGGCGCGGCTCCAACACCCGAACGCGGCGGATGGTTCGGTTCAAGAGGTGCGGTCGCAGACTGCGACACACGGTTTCGACTTCAGGAAGTTCGGGCATAAAAAAGTTGTCAGCGGTCGGTTATCAGCAGAGACTGGCTGCGCGCCGCGCGCGCGAGCTGGATGAATTCGGTGACGCTCAACGTCTCGCCGCGCCGCTGCGGATCGATGTCTTGGGAGCGCAGAAAGCTTTCGATTTCCGCGCGGTTGCCGCGCAGCCACGCCGCCAGCGCGTTGCCGAGCGTCTTTCGCCGCTGGTTGAACGCCGCGCGCACCAAACCCCGCAATGGCTCCAGTTCATCGTTGTTTGCCAAGGGCTGATCATAAAGCTCAATCTTTAAAACGGTCGAGCGCACTTTTGGCCGCGGGAAAAAAGCTTCGGGCGAAACCGACACCTTCTCCGTGATGCGCCCATGCACCTGACACCAAACCGACAGGGAGCCGTAGGCCTTGGTTCCCGGCGCGCTCGCCATCCGGTCCGCGACCTCCTTTTGTAGCATCAAAACGAGGGTGGAAAAATGTTGGCGCCAATCGAAAATCCGAAACAGCACCGGAGTCGAAATGCTGTAAGGCAGGTTGCCCGCGAGTTTGATCTTTTTACTCGGCAGCAACTCGGGCAGCGCGACTTCCAAGATGTCCCCATGAATAAGTTGAAGCTTGGGATCGGCGGCGAATTCGGCGCGGCGCAGCCGCTCGACGAGGAGTGGATCAATCTCGACGGCCCACACCGTCGCCGCGTGATCGAGGAGCCGGCGCGTCAAGAAGCCCAGACCCGGACCGATTTCGACCACTTCATCGCCGGGCCTTAGATCGAGCAATCTCAGAATCGCATCGATCACCCGCTCATGGACTAAAAAGTTTTGGCCGAAACTTCTTTTCGGCCGGAAAGCCGTTTCGCGCAGGGCCGCGCGAACTTCGTCATACAGGGTCATGCCGAACCCTTGAACGCTTGAATCTTGAACATGGGCACTATTCTAAAGCGTCAGATCGGCGTCAGCATTGAGGCGAAAATCGTCGCGCCGCCCGCGCTTGAGCCAGTGGTAACCGGCCAGCGCGATCATCGCCCCATTGTCGGTGCAAAACTTGGGCGCGGGATAATATACGATCATACCGGCGGCTTCGGCCTCTTCTTTCATCTTCGCGCGCAAGCGGCTGTTCGCCGCAACGCCACCGGAAAGTACAATGCGTTCGATACCGCCCATCCGCGCCGCTGCAATCGCCGGGCGAACCAACATATCCGTTACCGCTTCTTGATAGCTCGCCGCGATATCGGCCTCTTTTGCACGCCGCTCTTCCTCGCTCTGGGACTTGAGATAGTGCCA
>CAMLCX010000558.1 GCA_946478635.1 uncultured Pseudomonadota bacterium | reverse complement strand
GAATCTTCCCGCCTTCGCTGTTTTCGTGCATCGATTGTAAAATCCGGCTTAGTCGATCAGAGGCCGCTGTCGGCAAGTCCTTGCGCACAGACACCAGGTGGCGTGGTAGCAAGTCGGTTTGGCCGAGGATTGTGAGGCTCGTTTTCTTTTGGTCGTCGAGCCTGGCGAAATCGTCATCACTGATCGCGCCGGCCGCCACCTGCTTCGCAAAAATCAAATCGAAGAGCTTCTCGCTATCGTCGGCAAAGATATAGCCCACCTCGGTTGCTGGAACTTGCGCGTTCATCGACGCCATCTGCTTGAGCTTGAAGCCGTTTCTCTGGAGGAAAAACTTCGGCAGAAAATAGCCCGACGTCGACTCCGGATCTTTGAAGGCGATGATTTTACCGCGCAGGCTGTCGAGACGGGTGATGCCGCTGTCTTTGCGGGTAGCGATCAAACTTCGATACTCGGCCATGCCGCTCTTCCAGCGCCGCAGCAATAACCGGCCGGCGCCGTGAACCTGATTGACGATGTAGGTCGGGTAGGGACTCTCCAGAAAAAAATCGACCTTGCTCTGTTCGAGCAGCTTAGCCAGATCGGGCACCGACGCGGCGACGACGACTTTGCCTTCGGCATCCGCAGCCGAGTGGTATTGACGCGATAGGTAGAAAACAAAATCGCGAAAATGTTCTTCGATCTCGCGCTGATGGGAGGTCGCCACGAGCCCCAGGGCGAGGCTCTTTGAAGTGGAAGGAGGGGCCGTTTGACCGGCGCCATTCGAGCAAAGCGCTGCACCCAAGAAAAACGCCGGCAACATCGAATAAATCAATAAAAGACGTTTCATGATCTCTCCAAGGGGTCTGTGATGTGGCTTTGTTCCTATCCAACTGCGGCCGGCTTGGCAAGGGAGAAGAAAAGGAAAGCGCCATCGCCATTTTGGGTGAAGAGGCGGAGGATGCTATTTTGCTCGACTGGGACAGAACCGATCGGCAGTGGAGCGCGCTATCGCGGCTCGGACACCCCGGTTTCACGGCAATTGTGCGGGCACAGTGCCGCTCCTTGGCCAATTCTTCAAATTGGTCGTCATTTAACGTAAAATTTTTCATCATGAATTTCTTTGGCAAATGACGCGTGGAAAGGTAAAATGCGTGAGTCTCGGTCGGCCCGGTCCGATCCAACTATAATTCGCTATGCGGACTCGTGATAAAGTCGTTGTTGTTCTCATCGTGGCCAGCCTCATTCTAGGCGGCCTGATCTTTGTTGCCTTTCAAGACAATGAAGTCGAGGCGAATTATTCGCGCTGGCTGTTTACCACCAATCTCCAGCACCTTTTTTCTTCCCCGGCAAAATTCCTATCCGATGAGTTGCCGTCCGGCACGGTATTCTACGGCGGTTTGACGCTCTTCGCCGTGGTGATGACCGTGGTTTTCTTGAAGATGACGCGCGACGGCGAAATCCAAGCGCTGCGAAGACGGTTGATGGACTTGCGGTCGGAAAAACATCAGACCGAAAGCTTGCTGCAAGAGGAGGTTTGGAAAGGCAAGCACGAGCGGCAGTCGAAGGATTCGGCGATGCGCGATCTCGAGACGAGCATCGACAAGATCGAAACACTGCTCGGCGAGCTCAACGAAAAGGAACAGGAGCTAAAAGCGCGCGACGTGCAACTGGTGTCGCTGAAGACAGGCGCCCTCGGGGATTCCGATTCCACGCCGGTGAGACCTTCATCGGAACGCCTGCTGCGGGAAGAGATCAACAAAAAGAATGAGATTCTGCAGACGAAGGACTCAGCGATTCGAGAACTCGAACAGCGGTTAAGCGCGAAGACCCGGCTGTGGGAGAGTCAGCTACGGGAAAAAGACGGACTATTAAACGGCCGCAACAGCGAGCTGGAAAGCCTACGGGTAGAAATCTCCGATCTCAATGGACAGCTCAACGATTTGGCGAGCGCAAAAAAACGCGCCGAAGATCTACTGCAGGAGGAATTGCGCAAGAAGAAGGAAGTTCTCGAAGCCAACGATCTGGCGGTTCGGTCAGAAGAGAAGCGCTTAACCGAAAGAATTAGAGCGCTGGAAAACCATGTGGGCGAGAAGGATAAACTGCTGAGAACTCGCGACACGGAGCTCAGCGGTTTTCGCCGCCAGTTGGACGAGTTCGAATCGACCAAAGAGCAAATGCAAAGCCGGCTGCAAGAGGAGCTTGGAAAATCCGAGCAAGACCGGCGCGCGAAAGACCAGGTCATCAAGGGTCTGGAGCAGCGCCTGAGCGTGAACCTGCAGGCTCTAAAGACCGAGGTTGGCGAGAAGGATCTGCTATTGCAGACGCGCGCCGCCGAACTAAAATCGCTCCAGTCTGAAGTCAAATCGATTTCACTACGCTTGAGCGAAATGGCGGCCGCCAAAGTGCGCGCCGAGGAAAATCTGCAAGAGGAGCTTAAGAAGGAGAGGCAGCAGCACGAGAACGCCCGAATCGCCTATCAAGAGCTCGAAGAGCGCACGGGCAAAGAAATCAAGCTGCTGGCCGCCCAACGTGCCGAACAGGAAGAATCTTTCACACGCCGCGCCGGCGAAATCCAAAAGCTCAAGCAGGAAGTCGATGCGGTGGCGCTGCGATTGCGCGAATCGAGCGTCGCCAAGGAGCAGACCGAGAAAGCGCTGCGCGACCAGCTCAACAAAGAGAAAGCTCAACGCGAGTCGAAAGAGGCCGCCGGCCGTGAATTGGAACAGCGTTACGGCATAGAGATCCAGGCGCTCAAAAGCCAGCTCGGCGAAAAGGAAGAGTCGCTCAGAAGCCGCGGCGACGAAATCAAATCGCTTAAAACACAGGTCGCCTCGCTTGCCGAGCAATTGACAAAAGTGGGCTCGGCGAAAGAGCGGGCGGCGAGCCTGCTTCAGCAAAAGCTCAAGGCGGAAAAGCAAGGACTCCAAGCAAACGATTCCGCGGTACGGGAGCTCGAAGCGAGTTTTACGGCCAAGATCGCCGCGCTCGAGCAACAACTGGCGGCCAAGCAGGATCTTGTCGGCAATCGCGATACCGAAGTAGCGGCGCTCAAGTCCGAGCTCGCATCGCTGAATCAAAAGATGGCGAACCTCGCGGCGGCGCATAAACAAGCGGAGAATTTGTTCGAAGATGCCGTAAGAGAGAGAACCGAGCTCTTACAATCGAAGGACGCGGCCGTTGAAAAGCTTGAAGCCGATCTGAGCGGCCGGATTCGCGAAATGGAAAGCCGGCTTCGTGAAAATGACGACCTGCTTAATCGTCGCGAATCGGAGCTGAGCGAGCTCAAAAATCAGCTCGCCGAGGTGGCGACGGCGAAGGAGCAAACGGCGCGCTCCCTCGGTGAAAATCTCAGAGAGAAAAACACGCTGCTCGACGAGAAAGACGCCGCGATCCATGCTCTCGAGGAGCGTTTCGGCACGCGCATCCACACGCTTGAGAGCGAGCTCGGCGAGAAGCAGAATCTTCTCGAAGCGCGGGAGCAGGAACTTAGAGGGCTCCTGGCCAAAGCCAACGCGCTGTCCGGCGACCTGGCCGAGCTTGGGACCTCAAAAGACCAGGCGCTACGTTCGCTCCAAGAA
>CAMLCX010000557.1 GCA_946478635.1 uncultured Pseudomonadota bacterium | reverse complement strand
CCACTATCCGGACGGGATCCCGATCTATCCAGAAGCCCATCTGGAAGAACTGATACGCACAGAGTCGGTCCGGCAAGTGGTCTTCGCTTACAGTGATTTATCGCATGTCCAAGTGATGCACCTTGCCTCGCGGGCGTTGGCCTGCGGCGCGGATTTCAAATTGGTCGGACCGGACCGCAGTTCACTCGTTTCGTCGCGCCCCGTCATCTCCGTATGCGCGGTGCGAACCGGCTGCGGCAAAGATTCGGTGATCCGCCGCATCGCCGCACTATTGAAAGCCGTCGACATTCGACCCGTCGTCGTGCGCCACCCGATGCCCTACGGCGATCTTAGCGCTCAGACGGTACAGCGCTTCGCCACGGTCGAAGACTGCGACCGCGCGCGTTGCACGATCGAAGAGCGCGAGGAGTATGAGCAACATATCAAGAACGGAGTGATCGTTTACGCCGGCGTCGATTACGCGCGGGTGCTCGCTCAAGCCGAGCAAGAAGCGGATGTCATCCTGTGGGACGGCGGCAACAACGATTGGTCATTTTTTCGCCCCGACCTGCAAATCGTTTTGCTCGATCCTCACCGCGCCGGCCATGAGCTGCTTTATCATCCCGGCGAAACCAATTTGCGCCGCGCCCAGGTTCTGCTGATCAATAAGATGGACTCGGCGCCGGTCAGCGGAGTTCAGGAAATCTTGAAGAATGTCGCGACGATCAATCCGCGCGCGACGTTGATTCAGGCGCGCTCCAACATCACCGTCGACCGGCCGGAGTTGATTCAAGGCAAGCGAGTGCTCGTCATCGAGGACGGGCCGACACTGACTCATGGGGAAATGGCCTACGGTTCCGGAGGCATTGCCGCGCACAGATATGGCGCAGCGCAGATTGTCGACCCCAGGCCGGCGGCGCGCGGCAGCCTGTTCGAAGTATTTACGCGTTTTCCATGGGTCGGACCGGCGCTGCCGGCCATGGGCTACTCGCAATCGCAACTGGACGATCTCGCGGCCACGATCGCCGCGGTCGATTGCGATGCGATCGTGATTGCCACTCCGGTGGACCTTTCTCGATTGATTTCGCTGCCTAAACCATACTGTCGGGTGCAATACGATTTGGCGGAGATCGGCCATCCCGATCTCGCTCATGTCGTGCGCGAATTTCTCCGTGCTCATTCGGATCGGCTGCCATCGCATTAGCCAATCAAGCCCATGGCACGCGAACCGAACTTTTCTCCAGAGCTTAAAATACCGATGGGCCTTTCTTCGGCGGAAGCCCGAGCCCGGCTCGCGCAAGACGGCTATAACGAACTGCCGTCGACACGGCAGCGTTCCACGCTGGCCATCGGCTTCGACGTGGCGCGCGAGCCGATGTTCGTGCTGTTGATCGTGAGCGTCGTCATCTATCTTGCGTTGGGAGATCTGCGCGAAGCTTTGGTTCTCTCGTTTTCGCTCTTAATCATTTTCGGAATCACCCTTTTTCAGGAAAGAAAAACCGAACACGCGTTGGAAGCACTGCGTGATCTTTCGAGCCCCCGGGCGCTCGTCATTCGCGACGGCGCACAGCAGCGGATCGCCGGACGAGAAGTAGCGCGCGGCGATATTTTGATCCTTACCGAAGGCGACCGGGTTCCCGCCGACGCCGTGCTCCACTCCTGCAATGACTTGTTGGTCGACGAGTCACTGCTCACGGGGGAATCGGTTCCGGTTCGAAAGATCGCCGGCGACGGCCTACAGAAAGTCACGCGGCCCGGCGGCGACGATCTGCCCTTTGTCTATTCGGGCACCATGCTGGTCCAAGGCCGTGGGGTCGCCGGAGTGCTCGGCACTGGCTTGCACACCGAGATCGGCAGAATCGGCAAAGCGTTGCAATCGCTGGAGCCGGACGAGACGTTCTTGCAGAAACGAGCGACCACGATGATCCGCGCCTTCGCGGCCATCGGTCTTTCCCTGTGCGCCCTCGTGATCGTTCTTTACGGTGTAAGCCGGGGTAACTGGATGGCCGGTCTGCTAGCGGGCATCGCGCTCGCGATGTCGCTCCTGCCGGAAGAAATCCCGGTGGTCTTAACCGTATTTCTCGCGTTAGGCGCCTGGCGCATGTCCCATCGCCGAGTTTTGACGCGACGCATGCCGGCGATCGAAGCTCTGGGTTCGGCCACGGTTTTATGCGTCGACAAAACCGGCACGTTGACCCTGAACCGCATGTCCGTAAGCCGGCTTTACGCCGGCGGCGAATCATTCGAACCCGACGCAAACAATAAACGCTCGCTGCCGGAGCCATTTCATGAGCTAGTCCGCTTCGCCGTTCTCGCCAGCGAAACCGACCCTTACGATCCGATGGAGCAGGCTTTCAAGGAACTCGGCGACCGTCATCTAACCTCTTTGACCGAGATTCACGATTGGAGTCTGGTTCACGAGTATTCCCTATCGCCCGAGCTCCTCGCGCTCTCCCACGTCTGGAAATCGCCGGGCCGCGATGAACATGTCATCGCTGCCAAAGGAGCGCCCGAGGCGATCGCTGATCTCTGCCACTTCGATGACGAACAATCGGCCGAGTTGTCGGGCCATGTCGAGGCCATGGCCCGGGATGGACTGCGCGTGCTTGCGGTGGCTAAAGCTCGCTTTGGCAAACAAACATGGCCCGCCCATCAGCATGATTTCGATTTTGAGTTTCTCGGCTTGATCGGCCTCGCCGATCCGGTTCGCGCCGAGGTCCCAAACGCAATCCATGAATGCCGGCGGGCGGGTGTAAACGTCGTCATGATCACGGGCGATTATCCCGCGACCGCTCGCGCCGTCGGCTGCAAGATCGATCTGCCGCTCGACCGCGACATCATGACGGGAGCCGACATCGAACGTCTTTCTCACGCCGAGTTGCGCCGCCGCATCGGTCACACGTCGATCTTCGCCCGCGTGCTGCCTGAACAAAAGCTCAATCTTGTGGAAGCCTTCAAAGCCAACGGTGAGATCGTGGCGATGACCGGCGACGGAGTGAATGACGCGCCTGCCCTTAAAGCCGCTCATATCGGCATCGCCATGGGCGGGCGCGGCACCGACGTTGCTCGCGAAGCCGCGGCGCTGGTGATTCTCGACGACAATTTCTCCACCATTGTCGAAGCCATCCGCGCCGGACGCCGGATTTTCGACAACATCCAAAAGGCGATGGGCTTCATCTTTTCCATACATGTGCCCATCGCCGGCCTGGCCCTGCTGCCGTTGCTTCTCGATTGGCCGCTTGTCCTGACGCCGGTTCATATCGTTTTTTTGGAACTGATCATCGATCCGGCGTGTTCGATTGCTTTCGAGGCCGAACCGGAAGAAGCCAATGTCATGGCTCGCCCGCCACGTCATCCAACTGCGCCGCTTTTCGGCGCGGGCCAGATCGTTTTTAGCCTGTTCACGGGATTCATCAGCTTGCTGACTGTTGTTCTGATATTCGGTTTTTCTCTCTATCACGGTTATGGTGAAGCCCAGGTGCGTACGCTTACCTTCGTGACTTTAGTCATCGCCATGGTGGGACTGATCCTCGTCAATCGCTCGCGCTCGCAAAATTTCTGGTGCGCGCTGCGCTTGC
>CAMLCX010000556.1 GCA_946478635.1 uncultured Pseudomonadota bacterium | reverse complement strand
AAAATTGTCATAGAGGTCTTTCGATACCCCGCTGCTTGCGGCGGGGTTCTTCATTCAAAAAATGCAAACGCTCTGACTTCGATGCTTTGCCGGGGTGGAGCATTGGGCGGCGAAGCAGGATCGCTGAACGAAGTGTGCGGCGTGAAACGGGAGCGCCCGTCCTTTTCCGAATCATAAACTTTGAACACCAGAGCTTCGTCGCGGCGCATTTCGGGGAAATAATACCACCGATGATCGGGACTGAATTTTAGGCGATAGGTTTGCCCCACCCTATGCGGATAGCGGCGCTCCGCCACGAGCAGATCTTCCATCGAAATGCTTTTGGCATCAGCGAGGGCGAGCGGATTGGACTGAATCGGCTGATTGATCGCGCGCCACACCTGAATAATGGCGAACCGGCGCGCCAGCAAACGATCCGCTTCGTCGGGCAGGAACTCGCGCACTCGATTCGGTCCGGACCATTCGGTGTAGTCGTTGTGCGCCGAGAGCACCGGTTCCCGGATGAGCTTCTCCTCGCGCTCCGCCTCATCGCCCGAGCGCAGCGTGTGATCGAAAATCACCACGCGCGCCGCACCCGAGGCCGTCTTGATGAGTTGCTCGACTTCCGGATAGTAGATCGCTTGCAACTGCTTCGCATCGAAGAAGTCACGGACCTTCGTTTTGTGCTCGACGAAGACAAAACCGTTCTCGTCGAGGGAGATCTGATCCAAACAAAGCCGGCCGTTCTTGATCTGCATGGGCTTGAGCTCATGGGTGCCGGTCTTGCGGCGCCGAATATTGTTCGGGCCGAAAGTCTCGTTGACGAGATTTTCGCCGGTTTCCACGGTGTAGGGGATTTCAACCGTCCTGTTTGGATCCATAACCCGCCTCCCTATTGCAACGCTCGAAAAATCTTTCGCTCAGCGACTCGCCGCAGGCGGCGCCACCGACACCCCGCGCACGCCCGACCTTTCAATCGCCTCTGCGACAAACCCCGATGCCTTCACGTCTTCGATGAATTCGCGCAAATATTTCGCGCCGGCGCCATGGCCCCTGGGGACACCCAATGCCTGTTCGATCGCCATGAAACGGCTCTCGAACACACGCGATCCCGGTAATTTTGGTGCATTGGCCACCAGCGACTGCCGCACGCCGGCGACAACATCCACTTTGCCGGCGAGAATCAAGTCAAACGCAGACTCGGGTCCGGACCCGCGCACAAGCTCGGCGTGCTTGATGCTGCGGCGCAAAAATAAATCGTAGGCGCTATTGGCCGACACGCCGATGCGCACGCCTTCGCGATCGATCTCCTCGTTGGTGCGGAATTTCGAATCGCCAGGCACAAGGTAGGTCCCTTCTATGAGAATATAGGCTGCGGTGAAATCGATTTCATTAGCGCGCGCCGGATCGATGGCGAGAAAAGCAACGTCCCAGCCGCCTGTTTTCACGGCCTCGAACATCTTGCCCGCGGCGTCAAATCCGACGAGCTCGACGGGCAACTCGACGCGCCGTCCGAGCTCGCGCGCCAAATCGACTGCGACCCCGCTCAATTCTCCGCTCGCCGGATCTCGCCTGGCGAGCACCGGATTGCCATAGTTGATGCCGACGCGCAGCTTGCCACTCGGCGCAAGATCGGTTCGTAAAAAAGGCGTGTCCATGGGGATTCGGGTGACCGCTGACTCCGTTGGCCGAAGCTATCCGGTAAAACTTCCAGCGTCAAGTTGAGCCTTGGCGGATCCGATCGGCAAACTTTGGACCTTGTTCGGCTGGTGAGCCGGTTTTACAAACCTGGATCGAGCGCAACAAATTCCAACGATCGAAGGCTTTTAAGTTAGCGGGTTGGCGCTCATGTCTGAGGGTCGGACTTTTTTAAATTCGGCATGACACAAAGGGCGGCCTTGAGCCGATTATTGACTTGGAGCTTATCGAATATATTGGTCAAATGAGTCTTCACCGTCTTCCCGCTGATGAATATCTTTTGACCGATTTCTTCGTTCGACATTCCCTCGGCGACGAGTTTAAGAACTTCCAACTCCCGCTTCGTCAGTCCATGCACCGTTTCGTTGGCGGGCGGGCCCAGCGCCGTGAAGCTCTTTGCGATGCGTTCGAAATCGATTCCGGCCTGCAATTCAGGATCGATCCAAATTTCTCCAGCGTTTACCTTCCGGATCGCGCCTATCAAAGTTGGCGCCGAAATCCCTTTGAGCAAATAGCCGCGCGCGCGTTGTCTGGCCGTGCTGATTACGCTCTCCTCCTCCGAATAAGCGGTGAGGATGATCACTTTAGTGGCAGGACTCTTTTCGGCAATTTTGATCAGTGCTTCGACGGCATCCCCGGAGGGCATCTTGAGGTCCATGAGCAAAACGTCCGGTCGCATCCGCGCGGTCACCTCCACCGCTTGCGCGCAATCGGACGCGTCGCCGACCACCAGAATATCTTTCTCCAGTGAAATGATCCGCTTTAAACCTTCACGGAAAAGAATGTGATCGTCTGCAATGACGATCTTGATCAGGGACATGCCGAATACTACTATCGTTGTATAAACCTAGTCAATATTCGCAATTCACCTACCCAAATATAAGACTGATTAACTAGATTCTCCTGCAGATGCCGGTTTAAGCGCCTCCCATCGCGAGCTTGTTTTCGGTGATATTGAGATGGCGAGGGACACCCAAACTTGGCTATGGGTTGCCGCTGCTCTAACCGCTCAAGGATGCAGTCTTGCCGTCGGGACCCAGCCAGGCGGTGAGTTCGAAGGATGCCGTCAATCCTTGCTCTTAGGTTTTCTTTCCTCTTCGAGTTTCTGCAAAAAAGACAGGTCGAGCATATCCGCCGGTTTAAGGCCCATGCCGGCGAGGTCGTCATCGTTGGCGATCACGTTTTCAATCGATTTCGTGGTTACCACCGGCAGCCCCGGCATCACGCGCGTATACATTGCGATGGTTTCTTCCAGCTCCTCGCTGGCATTCGATCGATAGTATTCGCCGAGAAAACGGGTTGTCCTGTCGCGGTTATTTTTGTCTCGGTAGAAATCCATGCCGTCGGCCAGGCCGCGCATGAAATTCATTACGGTCTCCCGATCGGCGCGGATGAAAGATCGTGTGGTCAAAACACCGGAGAGAATGTATTGGAAATCCTGCGTGGCAAAATCGAGCAATGGCAAATAGCCCGCTTTGCGCGCGCGCAAAGTAAACGGCGTCTGGAATAGCGATGCCTGCACATGGCCGGCCGACAGGGCCGACCATCTTTCGCCGGGTGATCCAATGGGAACAATGATGACGTCTCTTTCCGGGTTCAAGCCCAGACGCCGCAGTCCCATGCGCGCGATGAAATCGGGGCTGGCGCCCAGTTGGCTCACGCCAACTCTTTTACCTCTCAATTCGTTGGCGTTACGAATCGAGGGGTGCGCGACGATCACATAGTCGAGACGATTGCCCACGGCGCCGATAAAGGTGACTTCCCTGGCGCCCCTCGCCCATGCGCGAATAGCGGCGGGACCGGCGGTCAGTTGAATGGACACTTCCTTGGCGAGCAACGACTGGAGCGCGGTGACCCCTCCCGGTATGAAGATCGGTTTCAATCTTAAGCC
>CAMLCX010000555.1 GCA_946478635.1 uncultured Pseudomonadota bacterium | reverse complement strand
GTATGCCGTTGATGCTGAGCCCGAAGCTCGGATAGATCAGCGCGAAGTCGATGCCCAGTTCGGGCAGGCGCTCGTTCAGCAAGGCCGGCAGCAGCGCGGTTGCCTTGTCGTAAGTATTACTCGTCACACCCCACCAGATGGCGCGACGCAGCCGGCTATGCTGGCGCTCCTGCGGTGTGGCTCGGTACCACGCGTCCCTGCCGCGCCACAGCGTCCGCATCTGATCGACGGATTTGGCGCCACCCACTTCGTTCAAATACTCGAGGAAGATCGGAATCGGCTCCATCCAATGGCCGTCGCCGTCGATCACCGGGTGCTTCAGCCCATCGTGTATTTCTGCCGCGCGATTCTCCATGGTCCCTGCTCCTCTAGCTAATCTAATTCCTCTGTAACGCTAAGCCGCAGAGTCGTCAATCCTAATCGGCACACCCGTTCCATCGCTACGCTTCGTTCAGCCGTTCAACCCCTACGCTGCATTCAAATTGTTTAAACACTCGAGCGAACGATTGAAACGGCTCCCTTCCGACTGATGCCTGATGCCTATTTGATTCTTAGACGATTTGAACCGCACTCGCACGAAGCAGTTTGAACAACTTGAACGTTTTGAACGATTTGACCTGCCTTTAGGCAATCGATTGCCGCTGCCCGGTCTGTGAAGCGCGCACGATGGCATCCAGCATTCGATGGCGGCGCACCGCATGATCGAAGTCGGGCAGATTGAAATCGACATTCGAGCCGGTCCGTATTCCTTCGGCGAACTTGATCCACATCTGGCCCACGTCGTACGACGGACCGCTGCGCAATGCTTCCGGCACCCATTTGAATTTTTCCGGCACTGGCAGCTCCTGCAGCGTTTTGTCGTCTTTGTGTCCGCCCATGAGCTTGCGCCGGAGTTCCTCGCCGCCTTCGCCGCCGCCGATCATCGCCAGCGTGCCTTCCTTGCCGTAAATCTCGAAGCGGTGCCCGCTGCCGTGATACGGATGGACGCCGCAGGAGGCGTTGACGACGGCGCCGTTATCGAGCCGGCCCTGAACCATGATATTGTCGGGCGAAGTGACGTCCGCGTATTTTTTTGTGTCGGTCTCGAACCACTGCGGCACCTGTGTGGAGACGAGCGCCGACACTTCAGTCAGCTCGCCGACCACCATGCACATGGCGTCGAGCACATGGCCAAATGTAATCGTGAGCGTGTTCGCGCCCAAAGTCATATCGCGCTGCCAGGTGCGATCCGAGGTGCGCGTCAACACGCCGCTGTTCATTAAGGCCATGTTCACCGAGAGTACCTGTCCGACGTAGCCTTGCTGGATGAGTTCGCGCATGTACAGATAAGCGGGCGACGCGCGCCGCTGCAGGCCGACCATGGTGCGCACGTTTTTCTGACGCGCCAGCGCCGCCAGTTCTTCGGCCTCTTTGGTATTTGCGCCAAGAGGCCATTCGCAGAAAACGTGCTTGCCCGCTTCGATGGCGTTTTTCGAAAGCTCGTAATGCGCCGGCACGCGCACGGCGACGACTACGGCTTCAACTCTTTTATCGGCGTTCAACGCCTTGTCGCTGCCGTACGCGCATTCCACACCGAACTTATCCGCCGCCGCCTGCGCGGTCTCCGCATGCGCCGTGCACATGGCATAGAGCTCGGTTTCGGGCACGCCCTGCAGCGCCGGCACATGCGCCCGCGGCCCCCACCTGCCGGCTGCGCCGATAAGTCCTACGCGTAATGGATTGGATTGCGTCATGGTTTTCCTCTCATAGACCCAGCCTGCGCTCTTTTCTCCGCTCTCAATCTGTTTTCATGCACGACGAACGATGTGGAGGGCAATGCAGGGGACAACGTTCAAGAGGATGATACCGAGCTTGAAAATTGACATCCCCGCGTAGTGAAGCATGTCGAACTGCTCAACTGAAAGATGAAACCACCTGCCATGAAACAGATACATCCAATCGTGCGCCACTATGAAGAACAAAAACCACACCAAAAGTATTCCATAGTTGATTACAGCACACCATAGAAGTGCTTTGCGCACCATCTCGATACTCATTATCTACCCCCAGGGGTAAGCGGACAAATCTCGCTAACGATTCTGCTGAAGAACCCAATGAATGCTTCGACTAGGCTCAGCCTGAACGGAAATCCTGCAATGATTTCCACCGCTCCACCGTTCGTCCCGAGGCTCTCGAAGGATGAACGGTGGGTTTTTCAGCAGAAGCGCTAACATTGTCCGGTTTGTATTTTTAAACGGCGTAGTTGTCAACGTTCTGATTCCTCCCGGCCAACCCGGAATAGGAACAGTGCCGCGGTGTTTCCAATTTCTTTCAAAAGCACCGTGCCGGCGCGAAATGATTGACAGTTCGTCGGGAGGTCTTCTATGATCGCTGCGCGGCATCATCCGGTGCGGTAAGTTCAAGGCTTCACCTCATCCGATTGGCCCGGCGGCGCGATGAAAAAACTTCTTTTGGCATTGGTGGTATCGACTGTCGCTCTCATTCCTGGTTTCTCGGCCGCGGCAGATCTCCAGGTTGTCACGGTGGCGTTGGTGTCGCCGAGCTGGAATACCGGGCTGCCCACCGCGGTGGCCCGGGGAGCCGGCTTTTTCAAAGAAGAGGGTTTGGACGTCAGGCCCGTGACCTTGTCGAGCAGCGGCCCGATCATGATGGCGCTGCTCATGAGCGGTCAGGCCGACATGGTGATCGCCGGCGCCGTCGCTATTTTGCGCGGCATTGCCCGCGGCGCTCCGGTCGTGGTCGTTGGCGGTCACTTGAACCGCATGAGCTACGCGCTCATGACCGCCAAGGGACTCAAAACCGTGGCGGACTTGAAGGGGAAAACCATCGGCATCACCGGCATCGGCGGCATGGGAGAATTCACCGTTGTCGAATCGCTGCGCCGGCACGGGCTGGTCAAGGATCGGGACTTTACCGTGCTGAATATCGAAGGCGGACCGGCGGCTCGCATCGCCGCGCTTAAAACCGGCAAGGTCCAGGCCGTTCCGCTGACCCCCGGACAACGGGTGCAAGCCGAGCGCGACGGCTTTACCATGCTGTTGGACACCCGAGAGACGCTGACCGAAATTCCGTCGACGATCGTCGCATCGACGCGAGAATTCACCGGCACGAGCCCCGATAAGGCGGTGCGATTCCTAAGAGCGCTCGATAAAGCCAACGATCTTATCCGACGCGACAAGGAAAAAGCGATTGCGCTCGGCATACGGCACGGACTCCGCGGCGACATTGCTATTGAAAGGAAAGCCCTGGATTATTACGCGGCGGATCTCGACATCCGCCTCAAGAAGGAAAATATCGCGGCGCTCTTGAAGCAAATCGATATTTCAGACCCCCCGCAGAAATATTTCGACGACAGTTATTTGACCAGGGCTGTCGGCCCTCGGTAAAGAACCGGTGATAGAATCTTACAATGAACTAACGCGCAGCAAGCTGCAGGGAATCACAAGAACGCGACCCAAAGGCGTCACCCCCGAATGTTTCTATCGGGGGTCCAGTTCCGGATCCGCCTGTGGTGAGCCCGGTCGAACCACCGCTTAAAACATGCGGGAATGACGGTCTTCGGAAAGAAATCAA
>CAMLCX010000554.1 GCA_946478635.1 uncultured Pseudomonadota bacterium | reverse complement strand
GCGCCGATGTATTCGAACTTGCGCGCGTCGAATTCGATGCCGCTTCGGCCGGTCAGTTGATGCAGCACCAAGGTGCCGATCCAGTTTCCCATCGTCAGGCCGTCCGGCTTTGCCTGCCGGTAGAGATAATTCGTGCCGATGAGAAAGGCCGCCCCGGGCATGTTTTCCACCGCGAATGCGGGATTGCCCGGAATATGCTTCCCCATGTGCCGCGCGAGCATGCGCGAATAGGCATCGAAGCCGCCGCCCGGCGTGGTTGCGACAACCAGACGAATGGTCTTTCCTTTATAAAAATCGTCCGCTTGAAGCTTCCCAGCAAGACCCATAACGAGAGCCAGCGCCAATGACAATGGTATCGCCCGCCTCAGTGGTAATTGCATGTGCCTGCCTTTCACAGCGCGTAGAATCTGCGCGGATTGTCGTAAAGGATTTTTCGCTTCTCTCTGTCACTGATCCCGCCGAGCGCTTTGAATCGCGCGATGGCATTGAGTTCGCTCGAAGTATCGCCGTGGCCGTAATCGGTGCCGATGACGAGGTTCTCCTCGCCCGCGTAGGATATAATATAGGCGAAGTCGTCATCGCTCTGGGTCGAAACGTAAATGTTGTATTCGCGCAAGCAGCTTGCGGAAATCGCCCTGGAGCTGCCCAGCGATCGCCGCACGGCTTCATGAATCACCCAAGGCACCCACTGGCTCGACACCTCGATGAATCCCCAGCGCAATTTAGGAAAGACGCGCGGAATTTCACTCATGATCAGCGCGTAACAAGCCGTGACCGTTGGAATGCGGAAGGTGGAAAATCCGCCGCCCGCCTCGTTGGTCATTAACTTGAATAACTCAGGATTTCCGTTGGCGAGATGGACCGTGACGGGCATGTCCAGGCGCTCGGCTTGGTCAAAGATCGGATAAAAAAACGGGTCGGTCACCATGCGCTCTCTTTCGAACGGCCGCATGCAGACTCCGACGGCGCCGTGCTCCTTGGCAAAACGAATCTGCGGTAGCGCCTCCGTCGGCGTCAGCGCCGGCACGACGCAGGTCCAGCGCAGGCGATTTTCACCGAGCTTCCAGACATCGGCCAGCCAGCGGTTCCAGCTCCAGCAGAGCGCTATCTCCGCATCCGGCCGTTTCGTCAGAGGGGTAATCCAGAGCGAATTGTAGATCACCTGCACATCGATGCCCAGTTCGTCCATATGCTTCAGGCGGCGTTTTACGTCGGAAAGCTCGCGCGCTTGCACCGGAGTGCCGACCTCGCGGCCATATTTTTTAAAATGCGCCGCCGATTGCTCGTCGTCCGGCGAGGGAAACTTGGGACCAAGATTCTCGCCGTCGAGATACCAGAGCTGGCGTTTTGGGTCTTCCGACGAAGTTATCAGGGTCGGACGGTATTTCTCCTCGGACGCGTCAAGATAGTCCCACGTCCGCTCATTCTCGACGACGTGCGCGTCGGCGTCGATCACGTCTAGCTTCATCTGTTCCTGCGACATCATCCGCTCCAAGTTTAGCATTACCGAACCTCTACTCGACTGTCCAGTGAGAAATGCTGCGCGGGCAAACAGGGCTCTGCCGGTGCGCCGGACCACCACTCGATCATGCTGTGATTGTCATCGCCGCCGTGCGATCTCGCTTGACAATATTTCCGGGTAGGAACTAAATGATTTTTGCCTGCGCAAGCGCGGTAGATTTTCCGGACCACTCGAAGAAGATTCTCGAGTCCATCTCACAATTGCCTGCAAACGCATTGACTCATGAGTGAATTCGCCAAACTGCACGACCGGCTGCCCGGTATGCTGCGCGCGCTGGCCGTCGGTGTTCCGGCCGGCTTTCTATTTAATGCGCTGCACACGCCGATTCCGTGGATGATCGGCCCAATGGTTGCCGTAGCCGCCCTTAACTTACTTGGTGTGCGCATGCACTCGCCGCCGTTTGCGCGCCAGATGGGACAGGTGATTCTTGGCTCGGCGGTTTCGCTTTACTTCACTCCCACTGTGGTGGCGGCCCTGGCGGCGAACCTGCCGGCGATTCTAGCGGCCACCATCGCCGTCTTCGTCGTAGGCGCGCTTGGCGCGCTGACGTTGAGCCGCGCTTCGGGCGTCGATGGCAAATCGACCTTTTTCGCGTCGATCCCCGGCGGCGCCATGGCTATGGCGGTTTTGGCCGATCGATACGGCGCGCAAATCGCGCCGGTCGCCGTGGCCCATAGCCTGCGCGTGTCGCTCGTCGTCATCCTTGTACCGTTCGCGCTGACCTACGGCGGATTTCCGTTGGTGGCGGCCGCCTACCGTCCAAATTTACCACTCGATTTTTTGATCCTCATGCCCTGGCTCGCCATGGGTTGGCTCGCGGGAGAGGTTACGGAAAGATATCACTTTCACAATGGCTGCCTGCTGACGCCGATTTTCATCGGTGCGGCGCTAACCGTGAGCGGTATCCAACTCTCAGCAGTGCCCCATGGACTGATCGAGTTCGCTCAACTCATGTTCGGCCTGGTGCTGGGCGCGCGCTACGAGCGCGCCTTCTTTGCTCGCTACAAACTCTTTATTCCCTTCGCCCTGCTGAACTCCTGCTTTATTCTTGTCGCGTCGGTCATCGCAGGTATAGCCCTGGCGTGGGCCTTCGACCTCCCGGTCGCGACCATGATTCTGGCAACGGCGCCGGGCGGTCTGGCGGAAATGACCATCACCGCCCAAGCCCTGAAGATCAGCGTGCCCTTGGTTGTCGCTTTTCACCTGTTTCGTGTCGTCGTGGTCAACATGGGCACTCAATATTTTTATACTTTGACCGCCCGGCTGTTCGAGCGAAAATGATCGGAATTTTTTTTGTCGTGCCGAGCTATTTCATTGACGAGGATTTCCACAGCATTGTATCATTAGGTCGTTGGAGGAACGGCGCGGTTCCGTCGCGCCTTGATTATCAAACTCGCATGCCGGATGAACAATTGCTCGCGCGGGTCGCTGTTGACCCGAACGTTTGCGCCGGGAGGCCTTTCATCCGCGGCACGCGCATTTGCCTCACCGTCATTCTAGACGCCTTGACCCAGGGTCTTAGCCCTGAGGACGTCACTGAGCACTACCCGTGTCTCGAGGCTGAAGATCTTCACGCGGCGCTCGCCTACGCCAGCTGGCTTGCGGAGAAAAACGGCGGCCTTGCCATGCTCGGACGAAATCCGGTTAACGATCCTTTTCAACCACTATGACGTGAACGCTGGTGCGTTGAACAACACAGTGCTTTAGCTCGGCAAGCGAATCTTCGAAGCCGTCCTCTCCTCGTGCGGCGCCCGCCAATGTCCTGTAGCTAAAGGTCGTTTAACAAATGCAGCCCCATGGCAGTGGCTGAAATCACGCCCAAATCCCCCTCTTTCCCCCTTTTTCCAAAGGGGGAATTATTCTCACCCCTCTTTGGAAAAGAGGGGAAGGGGAGATTTTTGACCCGAACGCCGCAGCAATTATTCAACGAATTTCAGATACGCCATGCTAGGCGAACATTGCTAGGCTGGTTGGCGAATTGATCATTGCATAACCTCATCAGACCGGCCAGCCGTGCTGCGACAGATCGATGAGATTGCCATCGGGATCGGCCACCC
>CAMLCX010000553.1 GCA_946478635.1 uncultured Pseudomonadota bacterium | reverse complement strand
GCCATCGTCGAGAGCGCTGCCCGAGTTTGTGGGATCGATGATGTGCTGCTGCGACTTTGCGAAGGGAACACCATGATTGCGCGGGCTCATTTTGGTCTTTTGCCCGTAGCCCGTCCCGAGATTGGTGTCGATGAACCAGAATATCGCTGGTTGCGGGAACATAGCACGCTTCACATACCGGATTTCAGCGAGCAGAACGACTTAAACATTTCGAATCTCAGTGGTTGGCGTACTTTCTTGTGCGTGCCCCTTAGTCAGCAGGGGGAACTGATTGGGGCGCTCATCGCACGTCGCGTCGAAGCCCACCCCTTCACCCCGGCGCAGATCAAGCTGCTTGAAACTTTCGCAGACCAAGCTGTAATCGCCATTGAAAACGTCCGGCTGTTCCAAGAACTCAAAGAATCGTTGGAACAGCAAACTGCCACGAGTGAAATCCTGGGCGTGATCGCCAGCTCGCCGACGGATATTCAGCCGGTGCTGGATACTATCGCCAAGAATGCCGCCGGCGTTTGCAGTTCATACGACGCGCTGATTCGACTCGTGGAGGGGGATAAGCTGCGACTGGCGGCGCACTATGGCCCCGTCGAGCCGGGTTTCGGTCTCGGGCAACCCATTACGCGCGACTCCGTCGGTGGCCGTGCGGTTATTGATCGCGAGGTAATCCACATCGAAGATTTGACGGCCGTTGCGGCAACCGAGTTTCCAGAGGCGGTCAGCGCTGTCGAGCGTATGGGCGGTCGAACAATACTTGTCGCGCCGTTACTACGCGAGGGCGTCGCCATTGGGGTGATTTTTGTTCGTCGAATCGAGGTTCAACCTTTTACCGACAAGCAGATCACTCTTCTCAAGACCTTCGCCGATCAAGCCGTGATCGCCATCGAGAACGTACGGTTGTTCAAAGAATTGCAGGAACGCAATCGCGACCTGATTGAAGCTTTGGACCAGCAGACGGCTACCAGCGAGGTGTTGAAGGTCATAAGCCGTTCGACGTTCGACCTGCAACCTGTTCTGGATACGCTCATTGAGAACGCAACACGGCTTTGCGAGGCTGAGCATGGTTCCATTCACAGGGTGGAAGGGGACATGTTGTCGCTCGGGGCTGCGTACGGTCATACCCCAGAGTTGTATGACTTCATCAAGCGAAATCCGCCGCACGCCGGACGGGAAACGATTGCAGGGCGGGTTGTGCTGGAGCGCCGGGTAGTCCACGTACCGGACCTTGGAGCCGATCCCGAATATCATTATGCTGAGCAGCTGGAAAATTTCCGAGCGATACTCGGCGTGCCTCTGCTCAGAGAAGGTGTGCCGATCGGCGTCATTATTATCTTCAGAACTGATGCGAGACCATTTACACCCAGACAAATTGATCTGGTTACGACCTTCGCCGATCAGGCGGTGATCGCCATCGAAAACGTGCGGCTGTTGCAAGAGTTGCAGGAGCGCACCCGCGAGCTGATCAGGTCGGTGGGAGAACTGAAAGCGCTTGGCGAAGTCGGTCAGGCGGTGAGCTCGACTTTGGATTTGGAAACTGTGCTCACCCGCATCGTTTCCCACGCGGTGCAACTGAGCGGCACCGACGGTGGGGCGATTTACGAATACGACGAGCAATCCGAAGAATTCTTGCTGCGCGCCACCGATCACATGGAAGACGAATTGATCGCCGCTTTGCGGGCCAATCCGCCACGGCTTGGCGACGGGGTGGTGGGGCGGGCTGCATCGAGCCGGGAGCCGATACAAATTCCCGATATTTCGCAATCTCGCGTCTACGCGCCGCGCATGCGCGAGATTCTGGCGCGCTTCGGCTTTCGCGCGAGCTTGGCCGTTCCCTTGCTGCGCGAAGACCGCATCATCGGCGCCTTGGTCGTGCGGCGAAAATCCACCGGCGAGTTTCGTCCCGAGGTGGTCGAGCTGCTGAAAACTTTTGCGACTCAATCTACTTTGGCGATCCATAACGCCCGGTTGTTCCGCGAGATTGAAGACAAGGGCCGGCAGATCGAGGCGGCCAATCGGCACAAGTCGGAATTTCTCGCCAACATGTCTCACGAGCTGCGCACGCCGCTCAACGCGATCATTGGCTTTTCTGAGGTGTTGCTCGATCCCTCGCTCACGGTTACCGACGATGAGCGGTCGCAGTTCCTGACCGACGTATTGGGCAGTGGCAAGCATCTGCTCAACCTGATCAATGAAATCCTCGACCTGGCGAAGGTCGAATCCGGCAAAATGGAGCTGCAATTCCAGCCGGCGTATTTGCAGGATGTTTTTGAATCCGTTCAACATACGATGCGGGCGTTGGCGACTAGGAAAGCCATCGAGCTGCGGGTGGAGAATAACGAGAGTCTGGAGCAATTTTCCATGGACGGCGCTCGAGTCAAGCAAGTTCTTTTGAATTTAGTCGGGAATGCCATTAAGTTTACGCCGCAGGCTGGACAGGTGTGGGTGCGAGCGGAGCGTGAGGACGGACTCGTGCGCGTCGAGGTAGGCGACACGGGGCGGGGCATACCCGCCGAGGAACAAGAGCGTATCTTCCTCGAGTTTCAGCAGGTCGAATCGGCCGCGCAGGGCAAACCGGAGGGAACCGGGCTGGGCTTGGCGCTGGCGAAAAAATTCGTCGAGATGCACGGCGGTAGGATTTGGGTTGAGAGCGAAGTCGGCAAAGGCAGCCGGTTTTTCTTCACGCTGCCGATGAATTAGGAGTAATCTCGCGCAAAGAGCGCAAAGAACACTAAGGAAATACGATATACGGGGAAGGCGGCGGGGCTTTTGTGAACTTAGAGTGCTCGGTGCGAGCTCAATCCGAATCGGAAAAGAGTGTTCTCCCGCAAAGGCGCGAAGGCGCTAAGGTTCGGAGGAATCGTCATTGAATTTCTTCGTTAAGTCTTCTTAAACTTTGCGTCTTTACGCCTTGGCGAGAGAAAATCCGATCCGGGGGAAAAGAATATTTTCTCGCAAAGGCGCGAAGGCGCTAAGGTTCGGAGAGATAGATAAGAGTTTTTCTTTACGTGCCTGGCGGGAAACAGTCTTATGGAAGAAAAGAAAATTTTGCTGGTTGAAGATAATCCGGTGAACCGGCGTCTGGCGGTGTTTCTGCTTCGTTCGCAGGGTTATCAGGTGCGCGAGGCAACCAGCGCGCAGGAGGCCTTCGAGATCCTTAAGACTGAGCAGTTCGATCTTATTGTGATGGATATCCAGTTGCCGGGAATGGATGGACTCGAGGCGACGACCAAGCTCAAGGGTGAACCGGCGACAGCGAAAATTCCGGTGATCGCGGTGACATCGTATGCCATGGCGGGAGACCGGGATAAGGCGTTGGCCGCCGGCTGCAGCGGATACGTCACCAAGCCCATCGACAAGACGGTCTTTCTCGCCGAGATTAGCCGTCATCTAAAATAGAAGACTCGGATTCTGAGATTTAGCCGCAAAGAACGCAAAGGTCGCAAGACTCGGAAGGGAATAACTCACCGCGAAGGACCCAGCGCGGCGGAGCCGCAACCAAAGGAGAAGAAATTGGCCGCAAAGAACGCAAAGGCCGCAAAGTAGGGGGCCAAGAGTGTTTGCCACAGAGGTCACAGAGCACTCAGAGA
>CAMLCX010000552.1 GCA_946478635.1 uncultured Pseudomonadota bacterium | reverse complement strand
GCAAACAACCGCATCGACTTCAGCACCTTATCTTGCGGCAGGCTGCCGGAGGCGATGTTGAGCATGAGTTGCTCGGGATGCATCGCGGCGACGTAAAACTTTAGTTTTTCGACACACTCATCGGGTGTGCCCCACACCGCCATGATGTTCGGCCACTCCTGCGTAACGGCGCGGCGCGCTTTTTCCGGCGTGCAGAGTTTTTCGAAGGCTTCCCGCGAGGTGCTCTTGGTCGCGTAGGTTTCAACCTGACCGCTCAGCGTCGGCCGGCTTTGTCGGCCGCGCAGGAACACCTCTGCCTGGCTCGACAGCGCGAGCGCGCCGTTCGCGACCGCTTCCTCGCGGTCGCGCGCGACATGCAGATGAATGCCGAGCACGACGTCGCTCTGACGTCCCGCGGGCAAATTGCTTCGGTAGGTCTCGGTCAGGCCGCGCACAAGTTCGAACGGAATGCCAAGATAGCCGGGTTGAACCAATCCCTGGCCGACGGTGCCGGCGAAGCGGGCGCTGTCGGGCGTCGTCGCCGCCGCCGTGTAGATCAGCGGATAGGGTTGCTGTACCGGCGGCGGGCTGAGGGTGAAGTCGCGGATCTGCCAGAACTTGCCGTCGAGCTTTTCGATGTAATCGCCTTTGAAAATCTCGACGAGCATGCGAATGCCTTCTTCAAAACGCGCCGTGCTCTCGGCCGGACTCACGTTCATCCGGTTGATCACCCAGGGATGGCCGCGACCGATGCCGACCATGATCCGGCCGTCGGTAAGCAAATCCGCGGCGGCGACTTGGCTCGCCAGCATCGCCGGATGGTGAATCGGCATGCTGATGATGCCGGTGAGAAAACGAATCCGCCGCGACCGCTGCGCCGCGGCGACATAAAGTCCCAATGGAAACGGCGAACAGGAAAACAAATCCTTGCCGTAGCTCTCGGTGATCGAAAAAAAATCATAGCCCAGCCCATCGGCGACGGCGATTTGCTCCAGCACATCGGTGTAAGTCTGATGCTCCGACTTGCCGGGATAAGAAAATTCCGTGAACAATCCGATCTTCATCTTGTTTCTTAATCGATTTGAACGGCTTGAACGATTTGACTGTTTTGAACGAAGTTTTATGTCCCGATCACCATTGTCGTGCCGACGCTATTGGGAACGAACGCGGTCGGAAATTCCCGCGCGATCAAATGCGTCGCCTTCCAGCCGGTGCAGTGCTGCGGCACGATGACGCTGGGGTTGAATTCCTTGAGCGCCTCGATCGTTGGCGTGATGATCGGCTCGAAAGTCGGGCCGGTGAGGTGAAAGCCGCCGATCACCGCATGAACCTTATCCACGCCAGTCAGGTCGCGGGCGCATTTCAAGGTATTAACCACGCCGGCATGGCCGCAGCCGGTGAGCACGACCAGCCCCTTGTTTTTGACATTCATCACGATCGCCTGATCGTCATGAATCCACGGATCGGGCTGCCACTTGCCGTCGATCCATGCGACCTGCGCCGGGCTGCCTTTTTCGAACGGCGTCGTGCGCGGAATCTGCCCGGTGACGAGCGCGCGGCCGCCGATGACCATGGTCGGACCGCGTTCCTCGATGATCTCGACATCCTCCGCTTCGAGGTCGCGCCTGCTCGGCGGAATATGCTCCGACTCGTGTCCATCGGGATGGACGTTTTTGCGTTTTAGATAGGCGTCGGGATGAAGGACGATGGGAACGCGCGGCCGGCCGTAGCGCTTGATGAAGCCCATCAAGCCGCGCGTGTGATCGGTGTGGCCGTGGCTCAAGACCACGGCGTGAAGCTCGTTGCCCTTGATTTCGAGCACATCCATATTGTGCAGCACGCCGTCGAGCGTCACGCCGGTGTCGAATAGAAAGGCGTCTTTGTCGCCCCCATCGTAGGTTGTCACCAGCATCGAAACCCCGTGCTCCGCGCGCAATTGGGGCTTTGAATGGGAATCGCGCGACCGTTTCAATCTTTTAGCAACCGGCGTGCTCCCCATGAGCACGTCGATGGAGTTGTCCATGACGCTGAGAATTTCGACGCGATCGACGGCTCTGAGAGGGATCAAGGCAAATCTCCTATTTCACTTCGTAATTTATCGGCTTTTTCAGCATCCAATTGACGATCTGCTCGACGGTCTCGGGCTCTTTGCCAAAAAAACCATGCTGGCTGAACGCATCGCAGCGACCGGACTGCGGCGGCGCGCCACCGAACACGGTCACCAACGGGTACGTATCAGTTAGACGCGCCGCGTCGCTGTAGGGAGTTATTTCGCACTGATCGCCGACGTGATGCACAAATAAAACCGGCACTTTGATCGATGCGAAATCGAACCCGGATAGACCGGGTCCTGGCTCATTTGATTTCCGTCCGGCCGGACGAAACATGGACGCCGTTAATACAACTCCCGCAACTTTTCCCGCCAATCTCGCTCCCAGCGCGGCCGCCGACACCGAACCGCGGCTCGTACCGACAAGAAATATCGGCACTCCCGGAAAACGTTTACCCAGATCGTTGACCACGGCAGCGATATCCGCGAAGTGCAGGTCGCCGCGCCGAAACTCGTCGGTCATCCCCCAACCGCCCCGTTGGTCTACGGGCGCGTCTATGATAGCCGACACCACGCCGCGCTTGATGAATTCACTTCGGCTGCGCACGAGAAAATTACCCTGATCGAACTTGACCGCGCCGTTTTCGTTGCGCAAGTTGATCAATCCACCTGACCCGGCGAACAAAGCTGCAACGGCGTGAAGATTTTTCGGGATGCTCGTCAGAAAGTACGATTGCGTGACACCCGCTCGTGTCGGCAGGGTCACGATCTCCTGCTGCGCAAGCGCGATATTGGCATGCTGCAAAACCCATAAGACCGCGAGTAATACCGCTTTTCTCGGCGTAAATAGGACCACCGCCATTGCTTGCCCCCAACGACCTTGCAAAATGGTTTTTACCTTCTGCACCATCTTGTAGGCCGCATCGATATCGCTTCCCAGCGCAAGGTCCTGCGCCACAAATTCCTTATCTAAGAGGGCCGCAAGCAACACCGCAAAGAAACTGATGCGTGCTTTCATCGTTGCCGCAGTTTTTCCCCGTCCCAAAAACTGGAAGAAGGCTATTTGAATCATGGTATCGCGTCAAGGGAGCAATCCTACGACTCGACCCATCGCAGATCATGATTGACCACCCAGCCACTTTTGTAATAAGAGGGCGATGCAAAGATGCTCGGTCGCGCGCTCCTATTTGTTCTCGTCACGGTGAGAGGATAACCATGAAGACGCTGTTTCTGGCGATTTCTTTTTTTCTCCTCGGATTTTCGCTCGTACAGGGTCAGACGCCCTACTTTCAGGGGAAGACCATTCGCATCGTTACCGGATATCCTGCCGGCGACGTTAATGATTTATGGCCGCGGCTGATCGCCCAACATATGACGAAATTCATTCCGGGCAATCCGAACTTCGTCATTCAGAATATGCCGGGAGCGAGTTCCATGATCGCGGCTAACTATGTATTCAGCGTCGCCAAGCCGGATGCACTCACCCTCGGCTGGATCGCGCCGACGCTTTACTTTGATCAGCTGGTCGGGCGCAAAGAGGTTCAATACGATTGGGGCAAGTA
>CAMLCX010000551.1 GCA_946478635.1 uncultured Pseudomonadota bacterium | reverse complement strand
CATGAAGTCATCGAGTTCTACAAATTGCTCGGCGGCACCCAACCGCTGCCAGCGCGTTGAGAGCGGTCGAAGATTGGATTGGCCGCAAAGAACGCAAAAGGTGAAAAAATAGAAGCCCGGAATATCTCTCGCAAAGCATGTCCTGAGCGAAGTCGAAGGGGCGCCAAGACGCAAAGGTGACGGGCCTCGGCCCGTCATCCTGAGCGAATGCGAGGGATCTAAGAAAGATTTCTCCCTTCGGTCGAAATGACATCAACCGAACTTGGCGTCTTTGCGCCTTGGCGAGAGGTGATTCCGAGTTAGAAGGAGTAGATGGATATGAAGCCAGAAAAAGCTCAACTGGTGATCCAGGGGCTAAAGGAAGCCGGCATCGATTTCGCCGCCGGTGTTCCCGACGCCCAGTTTATTGAAGTCTACAAGATGCTCGCGGAGGATCGTGACATTCACTACGTCGGCACGGCCAACGAAGCCGAAGCCGTCGGGGTCGGATTTGGCGCGTGGTTCGGCGGCAAGAAGCCGGCCTTGATTCTCGCCACCTCCGGTTTGTTGGTGGCGACTTATCATCTGGCGCGCATCAATTTATTGCACGAAGTGCCGGTGCTGGTGGTGATTCCCTATCGCGGCGATATCGGCGATCCGCGCTGGATGGGGCTTTACAAAAAAACCACGGAACCGGGGCTCAACGCCATGGATATTCCGTATCGCGTGGTAAGCCGATCCGACGATATCGTTCGCACGATCAAAGATTGCAACGAGAGCGCGCGCGCCTGGCTCAAACCCGTCGCCGTGCTGCTGAACGAGGAGGCGTTATGGTAACCCGATTCGCGTTGCTCAAAGAACTGTCGGCGCTGGTGCCCGATGACGTCCTGGTGCTCACGAGCATCGGCAACAACAGCGGCTTTTGGGGCCAGCTCAAGGATCGCGAAGCCAACTTGTTTCACCTGACCATGGGAATGTGCAGCTCGACGGCGCTGGGTCTTTCACTGGCGCTGCCCAAGCGAAAAATCGTCGCCCTCGACTCCGATGGCAACCTGACTTTGAATCTCGGCGTGCTCGGCACCATCGCCAACGAGGCGCCGAAAAATTTGACCGTCGTCGTCATGGACAACCAAAACTACCTGGGCAGCAATAAGAACGCGCCGGGCATGCCGACGGCGACTGGCGGCAAAATGAATCTGGAGAGCGTGGCCAAGGGATGCGGTTTCGACAGCGCTTGTACCGTCGAAGATGCCGCGGCGTTTCGCACCAAAATTGAGAGCGCGCTTGCCAGCGATGGTCCGCACTTTATTCGAGCGCGCGTCGAGGCGCTCGACAAAGACGGCCCGAAGAAAAGCAAACGAGTGCCCGATCCGCGGGAAAACAAATACCAGTTCGCCGGCTACATCCAGAGGACCGAAGGCGTTGAAATTCTCGGAAGCGGGCTGGGAGGAGGATGAGATGAAACTCGCTCTTTATTTCGTTGACGCGTTTAGGTTTTCCATGCAGGAGTATTCACCGCAGAGACAGCGGAGTTCCTCTGTAGGGGCGACCGGCCGGTCGCCCTTGTTTCCATCCGGCCCTCAGCGCCGCCGCGGTGAGTTACAGGGAAGCTGGAACTTCGATTTGGTTAAGCGGGTTGGACTCGCTGCGTTAGCCACAATTGTTTTCGTCTGCGCCGCTGCCCACGCACAAACCAAAATGACCGTTGCCTATTCATCCATCGGCCCGATGGCGGCGGGCGTCTGGATGGCGAAGGAGAGCGGCGCTTTCGAAAAATACGGCTTGCAGGCCGATATCATTCTCATTACCTCGGGTCCGGTCTCTGTGCAGTCACTGATCGGTGGCGACCTCCAGGTGGTCAGCGCGGCCAGCAACGCAGTAGTGAACGCGGTCTTGAGCGGTGCGCCCATAGTTGCGGTTGGAGGCACCGCCAATCGGCCCTATCATCGGCTGTTTGTCCAAACGGAAATAAACCGGCTGGAAGATTTGCGCGGCAAGTCGCTCGGCGTCACCCGCTTCGGCTCGATCACGGATAACTTGAGCCGCATTCTGCTGCGCAAATATGGCTTGGAAGGAGCGGTGAATGTTCGACAAATGGGCGGAACGATCGAAGTGTCCGCGGCCTTCCAGAATCGCTTGATCGCCGGCGCAGTTACTTCGGAGATGCGCGTCACACCGCCCAGCCAGGCGAAGATTCTGGTGCGACTCGTCGATATGGGAATCCCGTATTCGATGAATATGATCGCCGTCCAACGCGAATACTATCGACGCAATCCCGCGGCGGTTGAAAGCATGGTGCGTGCTTATGTCGATGGGCTCGCGTTTATGCACCGGAACAAAGAACAGGCGCTAAAGATTATCGCTAAGTACGCGCGCCTCAATGATGCGAAACTTATCGATCAATTTTATGATGACGCAATAACTTATTTAGACCGAGTCCCGCGCGCGGAACCCGAGGCCGTGCAAACGATTTTGGAATTCATGGGCAAGAAGGGCGTGCCCGTGGAAACTTTTCAGGACAATGCGATTGTCGACAAGCTGACGCGGGAAGGTTTTTTCGACAAAATTTTCAAGAAATCGTAGCGGAAAGAGATTAAGCTCTTCGAGAAAAATAGATTTGGCAACTCGCTAGCCTGAAAGGACTTTGCTCCCTCGCCCGCAATGCGGGCAGGGGCAGGGTGAGGGCCTGATTTGTGCCCCTCACCCTCGCCCTCTCCCCCACAAAAATGTGGTGGAGAGGGGATAGGATCTGCGCATCGGGCAATAATATTGTTTTCATCGGTTCAACGGCGGTTCATAGGTTTTGAAGGGGAGTTGAGTATGACTACGGTAATTACCCGCGGTTTGAATGAAGAGAAGGACGGAATTCAAGGCTACATCGCCTATCCCGAGCGCGCTGAGAAGGGGCCGGGACTCTTGCTCATTCACCAGCATTCGGGACTCACCGGGTACTTGAAAACCGCGGCCTACAAGTTTGCCCAGCTCGGCTACACGACGGTGGTCCCGAATCTCTACCACATGCTCGGCTATCCGGCGGAGCAACATATCGACAAAGGCACCGAGATTCAGAACAAGACGCCGGACCCGGACTTCGTGCGCGTGATCGATCGCGGCTGGCGCTACTGTTTGTCACGAAATGACGTCGATAGTTCGCGGGTCGGCGTCATCGGTTATTGCATGGGCGGACGATTAGGCATTCATTTCGTCGCTGCGACTCCGGCGGCGCGCGCCTTCGTCGCTTACTATCCTTCGGTGGCGGACGAGCAGCCGACGCGCATCCGCCCGCGCCATCCGTGCGACGCCATACCTGAAATCAAATGTCCGTCCATGATTCTTTACGGTGGTCACGACCAACACAGCACTTTTCCAGTCCAGCAGCGCGTGATGGACAGTTTCAATGCCAACGGCCAGCCTTTGGAATGGCACTACTTTCATTTCGGCAACCACGGTTTTGCATCGACCGAATCGGACGGCTACCAGCCCTACCTCGCCGATCTCGTCTGGCCGCTGGTGACCGAGTTCCTGCGGCGCGAGCTGATCGTACCTGCGCGGTAGCGCGGCGTGTACTAAACGCAAGCAGTATTGCGTATAGTGCGACCATTCGCTAGGCTGCCGT
>CAMLCX010000550.1 GCA_946478635.1 uncultured Pseudomonadota bacterium | reverse complement strand
CATGTTTTCGGCCCACAGGCTCTGGTGGCCGTCGCGAATGGTCGTGTCGACGAATGTAATGCCGTCAGCAGTCATAGCGAATACACAATTGGAGTATTGGAGTGATGGAGTAGTGGAGTGCTGGGTTTTCGGATCATCCGGACCCCCATCACTCCAATACTCCAGTACTCCATCACTCCAGTATCTATTACAGAGTCAATCCAAAAAACTTGACTGCGTTGTCGACCATGATTTTCTTGCGCACTTCAGGTTTCATGTTGACCTGCTGAAACTCTTCCAGCCAACGCTCGACGCCAATGGCCGGCCAGTCGGAGCCGAACATCGCCTTGTCCTGCAGGAGCGTGTTGATGTTGTGGACGAGCTCGGCGGGAAAATATTTCGGCGCCCAGCCGGAAAGATCAATGAAGTAGTTCGCCTTGTGGCGGGCGATGGCCAAGCTCTCCGCGGTCCAGGGCCAGGTTGGATGCGCGCTGATGATTTTCAACTCGGGAAAATCCGCGGCGACTTCGTCGAGATGGATGGGCTGGCTGTATTTCAACTTGATGCCCATGCCGCCCGGCGTGCCGGCGCCCGCCGCTGCCATGCCGCCGTGAAACAAGATCGGCATGTTGAGCTTGGCGCATTGTTCCCAGAGCGGGTAGAAGCGAATGTCGTTGGCGAAGAAGTGCTGGCGCGCCGGATTCAATTCGCCCATGCCCGACAATCCCAAATCTTTGCAGCGTTTGATTTCGTCCAACGCGAGCTTGCCGGTCCAGGGGTCGATGGCGCCGAAGGCCAAGAATACGTCGGGATGTTTCTTCACCGCGCTGGCAACATGGTCGTTGGGCACGGGCGTCAAACCGGTTACGGTTTCATCACGCGTGTTCATGATCACGGCCATCATCTTGCGCGCGCGGTACTGATCCGCCATTTCATCGATGGATACCGGTGGTCTTTCGCGGCCGAAGTAGCGCGCCATCTGCGCCGTGCGATCGCCTTTGGCTTTCTGGGTAAATTCATCGGATAAATGAACATGGACATCGATCCCGACAATATCTCTTGCCATAGTCTTGGGCCTCCTGGTCGAATTTCCTTGGTTATTGCACTGCCATGAAATTAGTTCAAGGTTCCGGGTTCAAAGTTCAAAGTTCAAAGTCTGCATCGGATCCGTGCGCTCAGGCTCAATTCGTTCCAATTGTTCAAGCGTTTCAGTCCCCACCTCGTTCCTCCCCCGCGGTCGCGGGGGAGGATGAAGGAGGGGGTTTGATAGGGTTGAACTTTTGAACATTGAACCGCGCGCGAAGCGGTCCGCTCACGCGCGTCGTTCGAGCGTGACAGAAAATCCCGGCGTCTGCACGTAAATCTGCCGGTTCGTTGTGCGCTTGGACAATTCCTGAAGCAGGTTCACGAGCGGTTGCTCGGAATTCAAATATTCCAGCGGCCGCGGATTGGCGCGCATGGCGTCGATATCTTCCTTGCCGACAATCCAGCGCAGCAATAGTTCTTCGTCCGAGGTGCCTTCGGCGCCCAGCCGTTTTCTCATTTCATCCGGGGTCGGCTCGTCGGGTGTCCACTTGGCCCATTCTTTGGCCCGCGGGCGATCGAGAATCCTGTCCTTAACTTCGGGCGCCATATCGCGCGCACCTTCGGCGCCGGCGTGACCAAGAGCGAACTTGATCACCTGGTCGGTGACTTCCTTGTAGCGCTCGCCGACGATGACGTTGATCGCCGCCTGGCTGCCGACAAATTGCGACAGCGGCGTGACCATGATCGGATAACCGAATTCCGCGCGCACGCGAATGGTTTCTTCCAGAGCTTCGGGGAATTTGTGCTCCAAACCGACCTTGCGCAGTTGGAAGCGCAGATTGGAGAGCATGCCGCCCGGAACCTGGTGCTGGTACTGCGAGTAATCGTACTCCACCGGCGCGCCGATGGTGAAGCCCTCTCGCTTGGCGATCGCGGTAAAGTGTCTCGACACCGGCTGTAAAATATCTTCGTCGATCGCCGTCGCGTAGCCGAGGGCGCGTGCGTTTTTCGCCACATTGAACAACGATGGATTGGAGGAATCGTCGGCCAGTGGCGGCAGCGCCGTGTTGATCGAGCGAATGCCGAGCTCCATCGCCTTGATGCAACAAAGCGGTCCCAGACCTGTCGTGCAGTGCGTGTGCAGTTCCACCGGAACGCCGTTAGCGTTTTTGAAGATAATCGGCACCAGGGTTTCCATCCGCTCCGGCGTGAGGAGTCCGCCCGGATCTTTGAGGCAGAGCCGATAGGGTTTGAGCGCCGCCGCCTGGCGCGTGCGCTCAGCGAAGTATTCGTCGCTGTGTTTGGGCGAGACGGAATAGATCAGATTCAAGATCGATTTTAAGCCCGCCCGATGGCACTCGCCGACTCGGAACTTCCAGCCCTCATGGTCGTTCCATTCATCCGAGATGCGCGCCTCGCGGATGCCGTTTGCGGCCATGCGCTCGACGAAAAGGCGATACATCGACGGCGGATTGTATTCAAAAGTATTCACCCGGCCGGCGATCAGGCGAAGCGGCGTTTTGGTGATGACTTTTGAAATAAGGCGGACGCGTTCCCAGGGGTCTTCCTTCAACTCGCGCACGGTTTTCTTGAGATGGGACCCGGAGATCAGCTCAATGCCCTCAAATCCCGCATCATCGAGCTTCTTTGCGATCGGCAGCATCATGCCCGTGGTCATGTTCTCCGCCCACAAGCTCTGGTGGCCGTCGCGAATCGTTGTGTCTACGAACCGAATGGTGTCCATTACGCCTCCAGCGTAAATCAGATTTCAAATCTCATATTTCAAATAGCACGAAGCTCAACCAATTTCATAACGCCGGTTCCACAAATTCGCTTGAACCATCGATCGCCTCCGTGTTAAGTCCGTGGCTGTTGGTCGCCCGGCTTTTCTCAAGTTGGACTTGTGCGGAGTGGTATCAGCCCCAAATACTCCAGGAAAGAGGAGAGCGATGAAACGATTCAGTATGCATAGGCTTGCGCTGGTTGGTGCGCTGTTAGCCTCGCTTGGCGCGGCTCCTGCTTTTTCAGCCGAGACGCCTTTCTATCGGGGCAAGACTTTGACCGTGCTGATTAACTTCGCCACTGGCGGGCCGACGGATATCGAGGGGAGACTGGTGGCGCGCTTTTTAGGAAAACATCTTCCCGGACAGCCCTTGATCGTAGTTCAGAACATGCCCGGCGCGGGCGGCGTGACCGGCACGAATTACCTCGGCGAGGTTGCCAAACCCGACGGATTGACCCTGGGGTATTTTACCAGCCAGTTTTTTAACGTCTTAACGGCCGACCCCAATCTGCGTGTCGATCTCTCCAAATTTGCCTACATCGCGAGCATCGAGGGCGTTGCCGTCGCCTATGTGCGCAAAGACGTCCCACCGGGGATCCAGGACCCTAAAGACTTTGTCAAAGCGAAGAACCTCAGGGCGGGTGGCTTGAGTCTCAACAGCGCAAAGGATGTTCGTTTCCGCTTGCAGCTCGATATCCTCGGCATCCCGCACCAGTATGTGACGGGCTATAACTCCAACTCGGACGCGCGCTTGGCTGTGGAACGAAACGAAATTCAGTTTTTCACGGAGGGGACGCCCGGCTATCGCTCCCAGGTA
>CAMLCX010000549.1 GCA_946478635.1 uncultured Pseudomonadota bacterium | reverse complement strand
GGCGCGGGTCGGGGTCGAACCGGCCGAGACAATAATCTCTAGCTTGAGACGCACTAGCTCGGCCGCTTGCGCCGGGAGGCGATCAAGCTTGCCGTCGGCAAATCGCCACTCGACGACAATGTTTTTTCCCTCCACGTAGCTAAGATCGCGCAAACCGTTGCGGAAAGCCTCGATGCGGCCGGATTCCGCGGACTGGGATGCAATAGCTAGCCGTCCGATCCGGGAAATCTTCGTTGGCTGCTGCGCCTGTGTGACACGGCCAGTTATCAGCAAGAGAGTTATCAGAAACCAAAAGGAAATGAGGGCGTTCATAGTTCTTGCACCACTTTTGCTGTTGCCTCGTGCCTATCGCCTACTTAATCACTCTATCCGCTCTCGCCAGCACGTTCGGCGGAATCGTCAGGCCGATCTGCTTGGCGGTCTTCAGATTGACCACGAACTCAAACTTGGTTGGCTGCTCCACCGGAAGATCGGCAGGCTTGGCGCCTTTCAAAATTCTGTCGATATAATATGCGACCCGCCGGTAGCTGTGCGCCAAGTCCGTCCCATAGGACATCAGGCCGCCGGCATCGACAAATTCTCTTCGGCTGTAAATTGATGGCAACCGTTTCTTTAAGGCAAAGTCCGCGATCCGCGTTCTGTAAGTGTTCATTACCGGTCCCCCGGGCACGTAGAGACCATCGGGGAGCTGTTTGTTTAACACAGCGAATACCCTCTCAAACCTATCGCCATCTCCTACCTCCACAGCCTGGATCATCAACCTCAGTGCGGGCGCCGTGGCCTGCGCCTCTTTCACCTGAACTACGTTTCCTCGAATTGTCGGCTCGTAGAGGACCGCGATGCGGGCAATCTTCGGAACAGTTTCCTTGAGCAACTCAAGCCGCTTGCCGGTTAGTTCCGTACCCAGGTTTGTCAGTCCAGTAATGTTGCCGCCGGGACGAGCAAGGCTTTCCACGAAGCCTGCTCCGACAGGTTCAGACCCTCCGCCTACCATCACGATGGGAATGGTTTGGGTCGCATCCTTGGCCGCCCGGATCACCGGGTCCCCGCCTGTGGTCACAATGAGATCAACCTTTAGACGCACCAGCTCTTCCGCAAGCTTGGCGATTAGGAGGAAATCCCCGTCTGCGTAGCGATAATTGGTTGCAACGTTCTGTCCTTCGATGTAACCGAGCTCGCGCAAAGCCAGCCGAATCGCCTCGATACGAGGCGACTCTGTGGATTTATTGATCGCCGATAGGTAGCCGATCTGGGGCAGCTTCTTCGGCTGCTGCGCCCAAACTGGACAAAGCGCATAGCAAAGCGCCAAACGCAAACCGAATGATCTTGCTACTCATCGGCGCGCTCCCGTTTCCGCTGGAACCTGACAGCTGAAACCTGATCACTGACGACTTTCATCGAATCACCCGGCTCGCCCGTGCGAGCACTTTCTGTGGAATCGTGAGACCAATCTCCCTCGCGGCCTTAAGATTGACGATGAACTCGAACCTCGTGGGTTGCTCCACGGGTAGATCGGCGGGCTTGGCGCCTTTCAGAATTCTTTCCACGTAATATGCCACGCGCCGATAGCTGTCCGCGAGGTCCGCACCGTAATACATGAGCCCACCCACATCTACAGCTTCTCTGTATGGGTATACCGACGGTAATCGGCTTTTTAATGCAAAGCGCGTGATTCGTTTTTGGTTGGCATTCATTAGAGCGCTCGAAGTCAGATAGAGACCGTCCGGGCGCTCCTTGTGAAGCGCAGCGAATATCTTCTCGAAACCGTCCGCATCACGTACCTCCCAAGATTGTATGATCAACCCCAGCGCACGCGCAGCGACCGGGAGAACCTCTTTCAACTCACGTACACTGGGCCGATTGGCGGGCTCGTAGAGAACCGCGACACGGACAATTGTCGGAAGGACTTCTTTAAGCAGTTCCAGCCGCTTACCGCCTAGTTCTCTGGAAAGGAGAGTAATGCCGGTGACGTTGCCGCCGGGATGGGCAAGGCTTGCAACCAGGCCAGCTTCGACAGGATCAGCCGAAAGGCCCACCATAACGATAGGAATCGTCTGCGTCGCTTTCTTGGCCGCCGTGATACTCGTTATTCCGCCTGGCACCAACATGAACTCAACCTTCAGACGAACCAGCTCGGCTGCAAGCTCAGGAAGCCGATCGAGATTCCCGTCCGCATACCGATACTCGGTGGTGATGTTCTGTCCTTCGACGTAGCCAAGCTCGCGCAGAGCCAGCCGAATTGCCTCGGCACGCGTGGACTCGCGAGCTGGGTCAAGCGCCGATAGATACCCTATCCGGGAGACTTTCTTCGGCTGCTGCGCAGCGGCGGACGAGCAAAGCGCAAAGAGCATGGCGCCAAGAACAAGGCAGAGAACGGCCTTGCTGACTACTGACCACTGACTACTGACTACTTTCACCGAATCACCTTGTTCGCCCGCGCCAGCACATTGGGCGGAATCGTCAGGCCGATCTGCTTGGCGGTCTTGAGATTGATGGTCAGTTCGAACTTATCGACGGTCTCGATGCGCAGATCTTGCGGATTCTGGCCGGTCATGACTTTTTGAACGTACTTCGCCGAAAGGCGGCCGATCTCGCGGAAATTCTGGCCGTAGCTCGCAAGACCGCCCATGTCGACGAGGCTTTGTTCGGAAAACATGGTGGGTAGCTTTTTGGACAGGGTCAGATCAATGACGAGTTTAGCCTGGCTCGTCACCATGCCATCGGTGGTGTAAAAAAAGGCGTCCACTTCTTTCGCTTTGAGTGACTCAAGGCGCTGACGCAGTTCCTCCGCAGAGCTGGCGTGCCGTACGACCAATCGAACGCTAAGTTGTTTTGCTGCCTCCCGCGCCAAAGCGGCGGCCTCGTTGGACATACGGTTGTCGGGGTTGAAGACAGTTAACGCCCGACTGAGCTTTGGAATGATTTCCTTTAGAAGCTCAAGCCGTTTTCCTGTGAGGTCCGTCGTCGAGTACTGAACACCGGTTAGTCTCCCACCGGGTTTCACGAAGCTCTGCACGAGCCCGCTCGCGACGGGGTCGCTGCCCACGGCGAAGACGATGGGCGTGGATGAGGTAACATTCTTCACCGCCGTGGTTACAGAAGTCGTCACCGCGTAAATCAAGTTGACTTTTTTCCTTTCGAATTGCTTGGCCGCCTCGTCGACGAGCTTCAGGTCACTCTTGGTATCGCGGATTTCCAGGCGGACCTGTCTGCCGTTCTCGAATCCCAGCTCTCGCAAACCGTCCTGCAATCCGTCTACGACGGCTCCGTACGGCCCGCCCTGGTGGATGACTCCCACCTGGTAGATCTTGGGCTGTTGCTGCGCCTGACCCACAGCCGCCCCGAAGGCGAACGCGAAAGCGATAGCGAAGATCCCCACCCATTTTCGATTTTTGATCCTTCGACTCAGCTCAGGACAGGTTTTGGATTTTAGATTGTCGGATTGAGGACCGAAGAATCGAATCCGGAATAGTTTCTTCATGTATTTTCCCCTAATCCAAAATCGGCAAGTAAAATCATTTGGCTTACTGTTGCCTGTTGCCTCACGCCTTACGCCTCATCGAATCACCCGATCTGCCCTGGCTAGTACGTTCGGGGGTATTGTTAATCCG
>CAMLCX010000548.1 GCA_946478635.1 uncultured Pseudomonadota bacterium | reverse complement strand
CTCGAGCAGCGCGAGCCCCTTCTCTAGAGTTTCTCCGAAGCGTTCCTCCTCAGTGCGAATGACTTCGCGAATGCGCTGTTCTTCGGTGCGCAGTTCGGGATAGGCATCGCCCATCACCGCCGCGGCGGTCTTTGCGACTTCGTGCAAGAAGGGTTGTTCCAGGCCGATCAAGCGTCCATGGCGTGCGGCGCGCCGCAGCAGTCGGCGCAAGACATAGCCGCGTCCCTCGTTGCTCGGCATGACGCCGTCGGCGATCAAGAAACTAACCGCGCGCGCGTGATCGTCAATGACCCGGAACGAAATATCCGCCGTTGGATCGATGCCGTACTTTTTGCCGGTAAGTTGCTCGGTGGTCGCTGTGAGCGCGCGCATATAATCAATGTCGTAGTTCGACAAAACGTTTTGCAGTACAGCAGTGATGCGCTCGAGTCCCATGCCGGTATCGACATGCTTCGACGGCAGCTCTTCCAGCTCGCGATTTTCTTTGCGGTTGTACTGGATGAAAACCAGATTCCACAGCTCGATGTAGCGCGCGCAGTCGCCGTTGACCCGGCATTCGTGTCCCGGCACATCTTGCCGGTCGCATGCCTCGGGCCCGCGATCCAGATGAATCTCGCTGCATGGACCGCAGGGACCGGTCTCGCCCATTTCCCAGAAATTTTCCTTCTCTCCGAAGCGGCTGATACGTTCGGCGGGCAGACCGCTGCTCTTCGCCCATAGGCGCTCGGCGTCATCGTCGTTGAGGTAAACGGTCGCGTAGAGTCTGTCCTTGGGCAGGCTCCATTCCTTGGTGAGCAGATTCCAGGCCCACTCGATGGCTTCGGCTTTATAATAATCGCCGAAGGACCAATTGCCGAGCATCTCGAAAAAGGTGTGATGATACGTATCGCGACCGACGGCTTCGAGATCGTTGTGCTTGCCGCTGATGCGCAGGCATTTTTGTGCGCTCGTGGCGCGCGCGAAGGGCAAACGCTCCTGGCCGAGAAAGACGTTTTTGAACTGAACCATCCCCGCGTTGGTGAAAAGCAAGGTCGGGTCTTTGTCGGGTACGAGAGACGAGCTGCGGACCACGGTATGGCCCTGTTTTGCGAAATAATCCAGGAAGGATTTGCGAATGTCACTGCCGGTCATCGTATTTCCATCAATCTTCTTCTATCGAATAGCCTAACAGATCGAAAATCACTTTGCTGCTATAGCCGCGGCGCTGTAAAAAGGCCACCGCGCGGTTGCGCGTTTTGGATTCTTTCAAAGCCGCGCCGGCGAAACGTTTGGCGAGAAGGCGCTTGGCTCGCCCGGCTTCGTCGACTTGATCGAAGGTCTCTCGCAACGTGTCGCGAATCAGGGATTGGCTAATACCCTTACTTCTCAATTCTTGATCGATTCTCCTTGGGCCATAACCCGTGCCTTGGGCGCGCGCGAGCGCCCAGTCGCGTGCGAAGACCTCGTCATTTACATACTTCAATGAGCGCAGCCGGCCGACCGCGCTTTCGACGGCCGCCGGCAAGTAGCCTCGTTGATGCAAATAGTGTCGAACTTCGGCTTCGCTGCGTGAGCGATAACCGAGATAGCGTAGCGCAGTTTGCAACGCGTCTGCCGCGGCCGCGGCTCCTTTGGAATCGACTTCGGCTTTCTTGAGCGCCAGA
Source organism: uncultured Pseudomonadota bacterium (assembly GCA_946478635.1). Next base: position 1,996 of record CAMLCX010000548.1, on the reverse strand, counting down.
ATGACCTTCTAAAGCTACCGAACTTTGCCTTTTTCCTTCTTGTCCGCGCTCGGCACTGTGGCCGCCGCAGGGGATTCGGCTGGGCGTCGTTGAATGCCGATCTTTTCCATCACTTTAGCCATGATGTCGTTCGCGGTTTCGGGATGTTCCTTGAGAAACGATTTGGCCGCCTCGCGCCCTTGGCCGATGCGTTCACCGCTGTAAGAATACCAAGCGCCGCTCTTCTCGACGACTCCGAGTTCGCTGCCGAGATCGACGATTTCTCCATCACGCGAAATACCGGTGCCGTAGAGAAGATCGAATTCGGCTTCTTTGAACGGTGGCGCCACTTTATTCTTGACTACTTTGACACGGACCCGTCCGCCGATCACGTTGTCGCCGTCTTTGAGCGCGCCGATGCGCCGAATATCCATGCGCACCGAGGCGTAGAACTTGAGCGCGTTGCCGCCGGTCGTGGTTTCCGGGTTGCCGAACATGACGCCGATCTTCATGCGAATCTGATTGATGAAAATGACCACCGTCATGGATCTGGCAATGGTCGCCGTTAACTTGCGCAATGCTTGCGACATCAGCCTCGCCTGCAATCCCATGTGCGAATCGCCCATCTCGCCTTCGATTTCCGCTTTGGGAACGAGCGCGGCAACGGAATCGATCACCAGCACGTCGATCGCGCCGCTACGCACCAGGGTCTCGGCGATTTCCAGCGCTTGCTCGCCATGATCAGGTTGTGAAATCAGTAGCTCATCGGTATTAACTCCCAGCTTCTTGGCGTAGCTCAAGTCCAGCGCATGTTCGGCGTCGATATACGCGCCCATGCCGCCCGGCTTCTGCGCTTCGGCGACGATATGCAGCGCCAGCGTGGTTTTGCCGGAGGATTCAGGGCCGTAGATCTCGATTACGCGGCCACGCGGCACGCCGCCGATACCGAGGGCGATATCGAGACCGAGAGATCCGGAAGAGACTACCGGCAGATCCTTGGGCACGCCGGCTTCGCCGAGTTTCATGATCGCGCCCTTGCCGAACTGGCGTTCGATCTGGCTCACGGCGAGATCGATCGCCTTCTCTCGATTTACGTCCATCTCCTGCCTCCTTCAACTGGCCTATTATTCATTTGCCGAGGGAAATTACTTTGAGCCGGCGGTAAACCGCGCCTTCGGCCTTTAACACGCTCTGGAATAGTACTACCTCGTTCACGACGGCATGACCAAATACGCAATTCCGCCAGCTCTCCAGATCTTGCTTGAGCGTTTTTGGCGCCCGGTCGGAATCGCGCCATCGTCCAATTGTCAGGTGCGGCGTGAAGCTTCTCTGTTCTGGCGCAAACCCGAGCGGCAGCAACGATGACTGGACCTTTGCCGCGAGCCCGCCCAACTCATTTCCAGTCAAGCCGACCCATAAAATTTTTGGCCGCCCTCGCTCGGGAAATACCCCTAGACCTTTAGCATTTATGGTGAAGCGCGGAAAGAGGTGGAGCTGCTCCCGAAGCGCCGCGGCGATCGGTTCGACTCGCGCTTCTTCGACGTTACCGAAAAACTTGACCGTCAAATGAAGGTTCGTCATCGGAACCCATCGAACGGCGGGAATGCGCTCTCGAAGATCGTCGATGGACCGGCAAATTTTCTCGATGACTTGCGGCTCCAGATCGATGGCGAGAAAGGCGCGAATCACGACTATTCTAAAAGGGTGAGCCGCAGCCAATTGAGCGCGGCTTGTGAGGTGCCGAGAATGATGCGCTCGCGCTCGCCGTGGAACTGGAATTGACGGGCTTCGTGGTTATTCCGCCGTGCGAGACTGATCCACACGGTCCCCACCGGTTTTTCCGGGGTGCCGCCGCTAGGTCCCGCGATCCCGGTAACACTCAGACCGACGCTCGCGCCGGTTTTCTCCCTGATGCCGCGAGACATTTCCAGCGCTGTTTGCTCACTGACCGCGCCATATTTTTCTAAAGTTGCCGGCTTCACTCCAAGAAATTTCACTTTCGCTTCATTGGAGTAGG
>CAMLCX010000547.1 GCA_946478635.1 uncultured Pseudomonadota bacterium | reverse complement strand
GAATTTCTCGCCGGCTGCCGGCCGCGCGTCTTCATGAAGATCAACGTCAAGATGGGTTTCAAAAAAGACGGCCGCATCCGCGCCAAGGAATTGAAAGTCATCGCCGACAACGGCGCCTACTCGGCCAAAGCGCCGGCCATCACCGGCGTCGCGGCCATGCGCCACGACACCTGCTACAAGTATTCCGACGTCAAGATCGACGCCAAACTGGTTTATACCAACAAGGTTCCAACCGGAGCCTTCCGCGGCTTCGGCAATCCGTCGGCGGAATGGGCGGTCGAGCAGGCCATCGATTTGGGCGCCCACGCGCTCGGCATCGATCCGATGGAACTGGCGCGCATCAATGCCGCCGAAGTCGGTTATGTTTCGCCGCATGGCAACCGCGTTACCAGCTGCGAGCTCAAGCAATGCCTCGACATGACCGAAAAAATGATCGACTGGAAAGCCAAGCGCGCCAACAAGCAGCCGAACACCGGCTTGGGTTTGGCCTGCACCGTTCATGTCAGCGGCAAGCGCCATTTCGGCGACTACGACGGCAGCTCGGCGACCATCAAGATCAACGAGGATGGCAAAGCGCTGATTTTAAGCGGCGAGGGCGAATGCGGCCAGGGCGTGCACACGGCCATGTGCCAGATCGCAGCGGAAGAATTGGGCGTGCGCGTCGAGGACGTGGAGATCTCCCGCGCCGATACCGATCTCACGACTTTTTGCCTCGGCGCTTTTGCCAGCCGGCTCACCTACGTGAGCGGCAATGCGGTCAAGAACGCGGCTACCAACGTCAAGCAGCAACTCTTCGAGCAAGCCGCTGAGATGCTGGAAGCGAATGCCGCCGATCTTATGTCGCGCGATGGAAAAATCTTCGTCAAAGGCGCGGAAGGAAAGTCGTTGACTGTATCGGACGTAGCCCGCGCGCGCCTGTTCCGCCACAATGGCGCGCCCATTGTCGGCTCGGGCAGCTTCGATGCCGACTCCGTGCTTCCTGACAGCACACGCTTTGGCAACGAATCCGGCGCCTACAATTACGGCGCCCAGGCCGCGCAGGTCCACGTCGACCCGGAAACGGGACAAGTCAAGATTCTTCAATTCGTCGTCGCCTCGGACTGCGGCACCGTGATCTACCCGCTCGGCGCCGAAGGCCAGGTCGAAGGCGGACTAGCCCAGGGCATCGGCTACGCGCTCACCGAAGGATTGCAGATCGACGAAGGCAGGCCGGTGAATCCCAATTTTTCCGACTACCGCATTCCGTCCATGCGCGACATGCCGCCGCTCCAGCACGCCTTCGCCGATTCCTACGAACCGACCGGACCGTTCGGAGCCAAGGGATTGGGCGAGCTGAATATGGACCCGACGGCGGCGGTGCTCAACAACGCGATCTTTGACGCCGTCGGCGTGCGCGTCAAGACATTGCCGATCACACCGGAAAAGATTCTTCGCGCGCTAAAGGAAATAGTAAAAAAGTAGCTTTCGCCTCTAGGCCTGAAATCATGTTCACCACGAAGGTCCCAGCGCGGCGGAGCCGCAACCAAAGGAGAAGAAATTAGCCGCAAAGAACGCAAAGGCCGCAAAGATCGCCAAGTTAAAAGATCAAATTTATTTCCGGCTTGGGCGGCGTGGCCTTTGCGCACTTGGCGTGCCCTTCGACATTGCTCAGGACATGCTTGGCGCGAGTAAATCTTATGTACCCGACAGTTACGGTCGCGAACAAATTTGCGCAAGCCACGCAAATTCTCAAGTATAGTTGTACGAAGAGCACGAAGTGTAGGGGCGGGTTTGAAACCCGCCCTTACCTCACGCCCTTCGTGCGCTTCGTGGTGAGTAATCTTCTCGAGTTGCTAGCGGAGAAAAGATGATCCGATTCGATTACCAGGAACCGACGACACTCAAAAAGGCCTTCGGCTTGATGGAAAAATACGGCGACGATGGCCGGGTCATCGCCGGTGGAACCTCATTGATCATCATGATGCGCCAGCGCTTGCTCATGCCTCGAGTCGTGATCAGCTTGGGACGCATACCGAAGTTTGATCGCATCAGCTACAACAAAAATGACGGCCTCCGCATTGGCGCCGGCGCGCGCCATCGCGATATCGAACTATCTCCAGTGGTAAAAAAGCATTATCCCCTGCTGCACGAAACTTTTCGCAAAGTCGCCCAGCCGCGCATCCGCAACATGGGCACGGTGGGCGGCAACCTTGCGGCCGGCGACCCTTTGACCGACCCCGGCGCGAGCCTGATCGCACTCGATGCCGAAGTCACGCTCGCCACCGCCAAGGGCCAGCGCAGGCTGCGCTTGGATGAATTTTTTATCGACTATTATCAAACCGCTTTGGAGCCGGGCGAGTTGCTGACTGAGATCCATGTGCCGCCACCCGCGCGGCCGGGCTGGTCGCACATCAAGTTTACGCCACGCAGCATCGAAGATTTCGCCACGGTCGGCGTCGCGATTACGTTGAAAGCAAACAACGGCATTTGCGAGGATATTCGAATTGGCCTGAATTCCGTCGCTTCGACCATCGTGCGCGCTAGAAAAGCCGAACAAGTTTTGCGCGGGAAAGCGATTACGGACGCCGCTCTCCAGGAGATGGGCGAAGTGGCTTCGACGGAATGCGACCCCACCGACGACAACCGCGGCTCCGCGGAATATAAGCTCGATCTAGTTAAGGTCCTGGTCCGGCGCGCGGCCCAAGAGGCGTTCCAGCGCGCCGGCTGATCCGGCGCAGTTAACGGATTGATAAGTGTAATCCCTCAGCGTCTTCAGCGCCCGCCGCGGAGATTCTCTCATGCTTCCTTGATATTTGGTCGCTTCGAGAAATCCCGAACCTGGCTAGTGTATCCAACCGCCGGAACGGAACGCAGGGATGGGATTATTGGAACCGCTGGAACTACAGCGATTGACCGGCTTGAACGCTTTGAACGGGTCCAGTCCTATGTGAACGCGCGGCGTGAACTTAACGAGGTTTACCCTTCGTCCATGTAGTCTCTGCCGAATCGGAACTGCTCAAAGCGTCTTTGTTTTTGGAGCTGCTCGGCATTGGACGGTCCGTCGCACGGACCAGAGTAATCGATGAAGTCACCCAAACGGCTCTGCCCTGGTTTTCCGGGATCGGTGGAACCCACGGGTTCCAGTTTCTTGTGGCAGTAGCCGCTACCGGCCTCCTGCTTGTCAAGGGTGGCCATATTGTAAGCGCCGTTAGTACAGCCGGCGAGAGCAAACAAAACGATCGCCACGGCGGTCTTTAAACTGAAATGGTTCATGTAAGTATCCTCATCGGATCAGTCTACGCTTAACCACTATCAACCCTTGAAGGCGGCTTGTCAATTGCCGACACTTCAAACGCGTCCACGAGCACCGCCATACCAGAAGCTGTGCTTGAATCGAGGAAACCTATGCGGAAGACTTTCCCTGTCTGCTGCGCGTCGGCCATCCACGGCCACCCCGCGAGCAGCAAAAGGATGGCAAAACATCCAGCCCATTTTCGATTTTGGACTTTCGATTTTAGATTGTCGGAAGAAGAAACCATAAAACGATTCAGCAATGTTTTGTTCACGTGCTTTTGCCGTAGTTCGAAACTCTTACTGTTGCCGCACGCCTACGTGGTCAGCCTACTCGCCATCTCAAGCACGTTGACTGGAATCGTCACGCC
>CAMLCX010000546.1 GCA_946478635.1 uncultured Pseudomonadota bacterium | reverse complement strand
GGCATCCGCACGAGCATCCCCTTTGCGGTGATCGGCGCCATCGTCGGTGAATTCGTCGCCGCCACCGAAGGCGTGGGCTTTTTCATTCGCATGTCGGCGGGTATCTTCAGAACCGCCGACGTCTTCGTCGGCATTATTGTATTGATGATCATGGTCATCATCATGGACAAAATCGCCGAGGCGGTGGAGCGCAGAGCGTTGCGTTGGCAATCTCAAAAAGAGCATGTGCAAATCCAGGGTTGAAACGAAGGGAGACTCGATGATGAAACGGCCGATGAAAGTTTCAATAAGGTCCATCGCGGCAATGATCTTCGCGCTGTTCGCCGGTGCGATGCCGCAAGCGCAGGCTCAACAAAAAGAACTGCCGGAAGTTTCCATGTTGACCGCCGTGCCCAATTTCGCCTTCGCGGCGATCTGGGTGGCCGAGCAATTGAAATATTTCGAGCAGGAAGGCGTGCGCGTCAAAATCACACCGGCGCCGAGCGGCTCGGTCTGTTTGAACGCGGTGGTCGGCCGCTCCACCAATTTCTGCGCGTCCACGTCAGAGGGACTAGTCCTGGCGCGGGCCGAAGGTGCCCCGGCAATCGCGATTCAAGCGCACAACCGCACCATGACGTTAGGCGTAGTCTTGCGCAAGGTGATCGTCGACAAACTCGGATTGACTCGTGAAAGCCCCATGGCCGCAAGGCTCAGGGCTCTGACACAGTTGGGCACCATCGGCGCGACCGGACCGGGAGCGGCCTCCGAGCAGGTCATAAAATTTCTTGTGAAAAAAGCCGGCGGAATCGGGACTATACTTAAGTTCGTTTATATTGGAGCGGCCGAACTTCCCGCGGCTCTGATGAACGACGTGATCGACGCCTACGCGCTTTCCCCTCCTTCGGCCGAAATCACCGAAGCTAGCGGCAAGGGCTACGTTCTGATCCCTCTGGGCAAGGGAGAAATACCGGAATTGACGGATTATCCGTACGAAGTACTCATGGTCCGCCCGGACTACGTCGAAGCGAACCCGAAGATCGCCATGGCGGTATCGCGGGCAATATCGCGCGGCGGCGCGCTGTTCCGCAGCAAACCCGAAGAGGCGAAGGCGGCGCTGCGCGCCCACCGGCTTTCAGTGAAATTATCTCCCGAGGTCTTCGAGCTCTCACACAACATGGTCGCCGGCGCCATGCCGCCCTGGGGCACCATGAGCGCAGCCGGATGGCAAAAGGTCATAAACTTTGCAACCGGAGCAGGTATCGTCAAAGAGGCCCAAGCGCCTTCGAACAAAGAAGGCGTGCTTTGGACCAACAAATACGTTGGAAAACCGTAGCCGGCTGGCGAGTGTCTTGAGTTTCGCGTCTCGGGTCTCGCGTTCAGGAGTAGAAGACAAGCCGTGCGTAATATAGCCGTTGTACCTGGAAGGAATAAGAATAAGGTGGGCGTCTTCGTCTCAATCCTTATCCTCAACCTTCTTCTTCTGGCGCCACAGCGGTTGGCGGCGCAGCAAAAAGACCTCGGCGAAGTGAACATTCTCACCGCCGTGTCGAACATGGCCTTTACCGCCCTCTGGGTCGCCGAGCAGCTGAAATACTTCGAGCAGGAAGGCGTGCGCGCCAAGATCACGTCCGCCGGCGGCGGCGCGCCGTGCCAGAACGCGGTGGTCGGCCGCTCGGCGCATCTTTGCGCTTCGAGTTCCGAGGGACTCGTGCTCGCGCAGCTCGAAGGCGCGCCGTTGATCGCGATTCAAGCGCATAACCGCAACCTGACGTTGAGCATCGCCGTTCGCAAAGCGATCACGGATAAGTTCAAAGTCACGCGCAGCAGCCCGCTCAACGATCGCATCAAAGTACTCACCGAGCTCGGCACCATCGGCGCCACGAGTCCCGGCGCGGTCTCCGAGCAGATTTTCAAGTTTCTCGTGCCGAAAGTGAAAGGCGATCCGAGCAAGCTCAAGTTCGCCTACTTGGGAGGAACCGAACTCCCCGCCGCTCTCATGAACAACGTGATCGACGCCATAGCGCAATCGCCGCCGTCCGCCGAAGTCACCGAGGCCGCCGGCAAAGGTTACGTCCTGCTCCCGCTCGGCCTCGGCGAAGTCGCGGAGTTGACCAATTACCCCTATGAAGTTTTGATGGCCCGCCCGGACTGGGCCGACCAGAATGCCGCGCTGGCAACCGCCACGTCGCGCGCCATCTCGCGCGCCGGCGCGCTGTATCATTCCAACCCAGCCGCGTTCAAAGCCGCGCTGCGCGCGCATCGTTTCTCCGATAAGTCGAAGCTCGACGACAACGTCTTCGAGCTGGCCTACTCAATGATCGCCCCGGCAATGCCGACCTGGGGCAACATGAATCAGGAGGGCTGGCAAAAGGTTTTAGATTTTTCGCTGGGCGCGGGTATCGTCAAGGACCGCGCCAAGGCGCCGTCAGCCAAAGAAGGCGTGCTGTGGACGAATAGGTACGCTGGCAAGTAAGAAATTTTAAGTCAGGCGTCGGCTAACGGAAGCTGAGGGAAGCGGGATGTGGCTTTCGCAAAACACTGGTTAGGTAAAGGACGCTGTCAGGACGAGACGTTAAACTTTCCTTCGTGTTTTCCGCGTTTGCTCCATCCTTTTGTTAGCCGTTCGGCGAGGCAAAACCGCGCGTCTCATCTCTTCTAAAGATAAGGTCTTGCCGGCGGCGATTTGCCGGCGTGACTTCGCGATTATTTCCAAAAACTCTGGGTGCGAGCTCAGGGCTAAAGATTCTCGATCGACATTCCTTAATGGAACAACCGCGGCAACAGGTTTATTGCGGTCGGTGACAACTACTATTTGATCATCCAGTTCCTTCGCGTACTCTGCCAGCGACCGCGAAGCGCTCGCAAGCTTAATGGTTTTCATAGTTTGATCTCCTTACCAGCGATTCGAACAACATTTCCTTCCTTCTTCCCTACGCCCACGATGCGGACGACGCCAGGGTCGCCAGGAATGACTTCATAGAGGCACGGTCCGCCGCGAGCTTCTCAACCCAATTGTTATGCGGTACGCTTGCGGGGCCGCTGTCGCAAAGTCATGCGCGTTACACGCGCTATAGTGCGCAAAGCTTCGTTGACCGAACGAGTATCAGGAAAAATTTTTGCGACATCTGGATCGAGAAGAACGACGTTGGTGCCTTCCGCGTACCGTGCCGCCGTCACACCACGGACCGCTTTCGAAAAATCGTATTCGGCCCGCATCGTGTCTTCGTCGGAACCCAGTGGTCGGGATTTCTTTTTAGTTTTCTTCATATTTTTTTCGTTCTTTTCGGGTTGCCAACCGAGCACTAATGATTCGCGTTCGCGGTGGTCTCTCAGTGTAGGAAACGACCAGCAATCGATAACGCTCTGACATGCCCAACACAATGAATCGTTGTTCGCTATCCGAGTGGTCAGGGTCTGTCATGTTCATTGACAGTGGATCACCGAACGCGGTGATCGCCTCGCCAAAAGAAACGCCATGCTTGCTGAGATTCGCGTTTGCCTTTTTGGGATCCCACTCAAAGTTATAACTCACTCCAACATTCTACCGTTCCCGATCGAAATTCGCCATCCAAGAAAGGAAAAAGGGAACATTCTAAATTTCTATTTTCTTTTCTCGGTCGCCCTCGTGGTCTTAGGCTTGCGCTTAAACCAAGCTGAGCCGCCATAC
>CAMLCX010000545.1 GCA_946478635.1 uncultured Pseudomonadota bacterium | reverse complement strand
ATGGCTGTCCTGGTCGTGGGTACGTTTATGAAGGCTTTCGGCTATTTCTCTATTCCAGAACCTTGGACTCTCAATAACTGGTCAGGTGCCTTTGCTGATCCGATCTTACTGCGCTCCTTGCGTAATACCTTGATATTAGGGATGGGAGCGGGCGGATTTGGCGCGCTCCTTTACGCTATTCTGGGCTATAACATTATACGCTCACGCGTCATGGGGCGTCAGGTGCTGGACTTTCTCGCTTGGTTGCCGTGGGCATTGCCCGGAGTGTTGATTAGCTTAGCGCTTCTGTGGGCGACATTGGGAATCGGGAAGGCCGTTACACCGATCTACGGAACACTTTATTTGTTGGTCTTGGCAATCATGATCAAGGAACTTCCGTTGGGCACGCAGATCGCAAAGGCGAGCGTCATGCAGATCGGCGAAGAACTCGAAGAGAGTTCGTTCGTGAGTGGAGCATCCGGCCTCCGCACCTTCCGTAAGATCGTTATTCCTTTATTGTTGCCGACGATACTAGCAACCGCTCTGGTGGTATTTGTCTCAGCTGTGCGTGACGTTCCTGTGGTGGTATTACTTTCTTCGCCATCGTCGAGACCTCTTTCTCTGCTGATGTTGGATTACATGATGGCCGCTGAAACTGAAAAGGCTACGGTGATCGGGGTATTCGTAGTATTTATAATTGTCGTGGTCGCCTTAATCGTACGCTTCTTCGGATTAAAGCGGCACATCGACTAGCTTCACGTCATTCGGAATCGCAAACCGTAAAGCCGCTGGTCATAAATTAAATTTAGCCTTCCCGAGTGTGCGGCGCTTTCCTTTCGCGCTAGTCTAGCAGGTTGCTGAAAAAAGACACTCGTGCTTTCCGTAAAGCTAAATGAAACGGGAAGCGAAACTCTCAGAGGTTTTTCTCGCCGTTGCACGATAGCGCCACCACGGGAAACTGTTTCTCATCAGCCTACTGCTCCCCAAACCTGGCGCGCGGTTTCTACCACCAATTCCAATTTTTTCTTCTGATCGTCCTCGCTGATCAGGTTTCCACCAACATTTGTCGAAAATCCGCATTGCGGACTGATGGCGAGCTGCTCCAAAGGAATATATTTGCTCGCTTCATCAATGCGGCGCTTGAGCTCATCGATTTTCTCCAGTTGGGGTGATTTAGTGCTAATCAATCCCAACACAACCACTTTGCCCTTTGGCACAAACCGGAGCGGCTCAAATGAACCCGTCCGTGGACTATCATACTCCAAGAGGAAACGATCGTGGGCGAGCTCACTGAAGAGTTTCTCGGCGATCACATCGTAGCCTCCCTCTCTGAGCCACATGCTGTTCCTGTTGCCACGACAAACATGAATTCCTAGAGTCAGTCCATTAAATCCGCGAACGACGTCGTTATCGACGCAAATAGAGCGATTCAACTCCACGACGGGGTCCTTACCCATCTGGCGCATCGACTGAACCGAACCGGCGTCCACATAAGCCGCGTATCTTGGCGCATCGAACTGAAGGTAGCGGCAGCCCGCTTTCACCAAACTCGCGACGATTTCCCGTTCGATCCGCACCAGGTCGGCAATAAACTCGTCGGCAGAGGAGTAAACGGAGCCGGAGCGTCCGTCATCGAATCGCTGACGATAGTGATCTGCGTTGATCAGCGTCACTTTTGCAGGCTTTTGTGCGACACGACTGACAAACAGAAATTCCTCGAGAGGAAGGTTTCTGACCAGACGCAGGCGGTCCAAAATCGACCGCCGCACTTCCGGAATCTCTTCGCGCTGGAGCGGGCGGGCATTCTTGGCCCGCTCTTCATAAAATTTTGTGTCGGCACGGATTCCGCCAAAGCCCGATACCGACGTGCCAAAACTTTCCTCGAAGTTGAGACGGCGAAATTCACCATCCGTGACGATCTCCAAGCCAGCTCGCTCTTGAAGAAGGACCGCCTCGCGAACGGCCCGATCCTCGATCAGCCTCAGCTCCGGCGCGCTGACACTTCCCGCATCGAAGCCCATACGAGCCTGCTTGAGATAAGCCGGACGCAACAGGCTCCCAACCGCGTCAGTCCTGATCTTTGTAAGATCTTTCATCGATGATTGTTCCGTCAACCGTCCTCTTATTATTATAGTTTGAATGATTCATCGCTTCTGTACTCTCTTTTCACCGAGCGGGTTGCTGAAAAAAGTTCGGAATGCTTCGAGAGCCTGAGCGTGAACCGGAAAAATCCTCAATGATATTTAAACCCCTCCGTTCATCCTGAGCATCGTCGAAGGACTCCGACGGAGTTTTTCAGCAGCCTGTGGCTTGCGATCTGAAACGCATAAACGCCGGCTTCCGTCGAAGAGGATCGGGTTAACTAGAATCTTTTCTCCCACTATCTTCCGAAGGCCTCCTTCAGCACTGCGAGAACCTTTTCCTTGATCGTCGTGGTGGCTTCGAGGGTATAGGTTTTGAGCGCGCCGGGAATCGGCGTTCTCCAGGCCGCGTGGTCCGTAGGCACGTCAAGGCGAGAGCTTATATAGCCGCTCGCGACGGCAAATTCGGTTTGGCCCTCTTTGCTTAAGAGCCAATTGATGTACACCTTCGCAGCATTGGGGTGCGGTGCTCGATTGAATAGTCCTAGACCGCTTGAACTAGAGCTCAGGCCTGTGCCTTCCTTCAACAGACGAGGATCGACAATGGCGACGGGCAGGCCCTTTCTCGCCCACTCATCGGCCGTAGGTTCCGAGACACCGATGAGCACCGAATATTTTCCCTTAACGATGCTATCGAGCTCCTGAGTATAATCTCTCATCATGACAAGCCCCTGTTTCCCTAGGGCGCGGATATAGTTCGGACCGAGATCCGGGTGGAGATAGAAGAAGGTAAACGTGGCTAGCCCCGGTCCGGCGCGCGTGGGATCGTCCGCGACAAGCTTCCCCTTCCATCTAGGCTGCAGCAGGTCCTTATAGGACTTGATCTCCCCTGGCTTCACCACGTTAGGATCGACGAAGAGCGTTGCGAACAACGATTGCGACATGACAAATAACCGCCGGCCTGGATCGATGTATTCATGTTCTCCGCCGCGCCATCGCTTGGGATCTTTAACGTCCGGTAGAATCAGAGCCGGTTCGAGCGGGTCGAGCATTCCCGCAGGAATGAGCGAATTGAGAGCCGTGGTCGTCCCGGTTACGACCACATCCCAGGCGTACAAGCCCGCGCCTCGTTCGGCAGAGAGGCGAGGTCCGATGCCTGGCCCGCGTTCAGCAAAATATTCCACCGTGATCCCATATTTTTGCTGGAAGAGATTAACCATGGCATCGCGCCGATCTGATCCGGTGGGCCCGATCATAGCGAGCTTCCCTTCGCGCTTGGCTAGCTCGAGCACCTTTTCCCATTCCTGGGGCCAGACCGCTTGACTGAATCCCAGGAGCAACGCCAGCATCAGTGGTATGTGTGATACGCTTCGTCTCACGACTAGGCCCTCCTATACTCGGCGTTCACGACTCGCGACACTTCTGTGAGCGATACTTTCCATTCCGGACGATCGGGCTCGAGGTTGGAGCTCACTGCATCGCCATCTGGAATGAAGCGGCAGAAGTCCTCAATAGCGCTCGCGTCTTTGCAACAGTCCGTCGCCGTCAGCCCCACACCTTTCTTGCCACTTCGACTACAAGTTCCAGTTTT
>CAMLCX010000544.1 GCA_946478635.1 uncultured Pseudomonadota bacterium | reverse complement strand
CAAGCGGCCTTTGTACGGGTCGAAGGAAATCTGGTTCAACGCTTGAACGAAAGGGACGTCGAGGCCGTCGATCCAAACCATATTCTCATCGCCTTCGTGGGCGTGCTCGTGCCAGCAGCCTTGCGGCGTCAGGATGAGATCGCCGTCTTCCATCACCATCTTTTGCCCATCGACGTTGGTGTAAGCGCCGTGTCCTTGGAGGATGAAACGAAATGCCGACATGGTGTGCCGATGCGCCGGCGCGACTTCGCCCGGTTGGATCAACTGAAACGAAAGAAGAATCGTGTGGCTGGTCATCTCGCTTTCGGCCATGCCCGGATTGACCAAACGAATGACGCGCCGTTCGACGCTGCCGCTGGCGACTGAGATTTTTTCTTTGGCTTGAAGCAAGCTGTCGTAAATATCGTGCCACTTCCAAAGATGCGGTCTGACGCGCGTCTTGGGATCGGATGGGCGCTCGGCATGGTCGACATTCCACAACCCGGAAACCCAACGCGGGCGGAGCAGATCGTTGAGTTCCCGGATTTCTTTGGGCAGTTCCATCTTCGTGGCTCCTCACGCTCAAAATTTCGAAATTCGAATTCCGAAACCGACACTGAAATACTAAAAACTAAGTTCGATAGCGAATTTCGAAATGTTTTTGAATTTGTTTTGAGCTTCGAATTTGCGTAAACCGTTACGTGTAGCGGCGATACACGCCGTCGTAAAAATTACCGATCATCTGCACGGCGATCTTGCCGCAGTATTCCAGCGGCCAGCCGGCGCGTTCGTTGCCGAAGCCTTCCTGCAGCGCAACTTCCAAGATCGCTTGGTTGGTGCCGCCGTGATCTTCGTCGAGATCGGCTTCTTCGTGGACTCGGAAGTACTTCATGTCCTCGTTGCTAACGCCGTATTTAGGCAGGCTTTGCCGGAAGTCGCGCGAGATGAAGCCGAAGATTTCTTCTTCCATGTGCACGGCAAAACATTCGGCGAGCGGGATGTCGATCCAAGAGCGGACGAAAAAGTCGACGAGACCGCGCGCTTCGGGGATCAGCTCGCACTCGATCATTTCCTCCGTGGTGACGCCGAGCGCTTTGCCGAGGACGGGTAACATGCGCGCATGGCCGCCGATCGCCGGAGTGGTAAATTCCTCGCCGATTTTTTGCGCGATGCGGTCTTCCAACGCCGGATGCCTTTTGAAAAACCCGACAAACTGATGATACACGGTGCCCATGCCGGTGTTGACCTCGAGGGCGAATGAGTACCAATTCTTGATCCATCCCTGGAGCCGCGGGCGGGAAAGAGTGCCGGCGCGAAGGTCGGTGAAGAATGGCGACGGTTGGACTTCACGATGGTAAGTATCAAGGATCAGTTTTCTGATGGCCTCGGCCTTTTGCTTTGCTTCCTGTGCGGTCATTTTGCTATGTTCAGTCACGGACTGATTCCTTTCTAAAGAAGACGATTGTCACTACGATTCTTAACTGAACGCTGAGCGCAATGTCAACGTTCGCTGTTTTGTACAAAAGATGAGCGAGCCGGTCGCGCGGGGGAGAACGAATCTAACGATGTCAGCAGTGGGTGTAAGTCTCAGTCGCATCGATGGCGCCGAGAAAGTCGCAGGCCGGGCGGTTTACGCGGGCGATCTTCGATTACCGGGGATGGCGTACGCCAAAGTGCTGCGCAGCCCGGTGCCCCATGCGCGGATTCGCCACATCGATTTTAGTCAGGCGAGGGCGCTGCCGGGTGTGCTCGGAGTTCTGACCCGCGACAATTTGAATCTTGCCAGCAATTCCTTTGGCGCTTACGTCAGAGACCAACAGATCATCGCCAGTGAAAAAGTTCGTTACGTCGGTGACATGGTTGCCGCGGTCGCCGCCACCGATCCCGGCATTGCCGCAGACGCGGTGGAACTGATCCAGGTCGAGTACGATGAACTTCCCGCGGTATTCACGTTTGAAGACGCGCTGAAAGCCGGCGCGCCGCTGGTGCATGAGAAGCTCGAAAACCGCAAGGATCCCGGCTACGGCCGGGGCGGCAAGCACATCGTTCACGATCAGAGCAATATTTGTTTCCATTTTCGCCACGAGCGCGGCGATATCGAACATGGGTTTCAGGATTCCGATCAAATCTTCGAAGACAGTTTTTATTTTCCCAGCGCACAGCACTATCCGATGGAGCCGCACGTCTGCGTGGCGCAGTTCGAAGGCGATGTCCTAACGGTGTGGAGCGCGACCCAAAGCCCGTTTCCGGTGCGACAAGAACTCGCGCGCGTCTTCGGTTTGCCTTTCAGCGCGGTGCGCGTGATCGTTCCCTACGTCGGCGGCGGTTACGGCGCCAAGAGCGGCATCAAGACCGAAGGCATCGCGGCATGTCTAGCGCGCATGATCGGCCGCCCCGTAAAGCTCGCATTCGGCGCCGACGAGACGTTCAGAACGATTTGCCAGCCGCGAGCGAAGATCACGCTCAAAACCGGCGTTCAGAAAGATGGCACGTTCGTCGCGCGCCACTGCGAGGTTTATTTAAATGGCGGCGCTTACGCCAACTCGGGCCCGTCGGTGACCGAAAAAGCCGGCTATCGCGCCCATGGTCCGTACCGGATTCCGCATCTCCTGACCAACGCTTACTCCGTTTATACCAATACGGTTCCCGCCGGCGCGTTTCGCGGTTTCGGCGGACCGCAAGTGGCGTTTGCTTACGAAACACATGCCGACATGATCGCCGAGCGGCTCGGCATCGATCCATTCGAAATTAGAATGAAAAACCTGCTCGACAAGGGCGAGAGCTTTTCCAACGGTGACACGCCCATCGATTGCGATCTCAAGGCCGGCTTAAAGAGCGTCGCGCAAGCGATCGGCTGGGATGCGCAGCCGAACGGCCAACAGAATGCCGGATCGAGAAAATGCGGGATCGGCATTGCTACGGCGATGAAAGACGGCGGCGGCACCAACAAGCCGGCAAACGCCGCGGTGACGATTTTCAACGACGGCAGTGTGCTGCTTTCGACGGGCTCCGTCGAAGTCGGCCAAGGCATGCGCACGGCCTTTTTGCAGGTTGTTGCCGAGGAACTGTCGGTGCCGACGGAAAAAGTGCGCGTGGCCGCGCTGGACACTCACTATACGCCGTTCGATAAAGGCACGAACGCGAGCAGCGCGACGTCGATCATGGGCCAAGCGGTGCAAAAAGCCGCGCGCGACGCGCGCCGGCAGTTTCTTGAAGCGGCGAGCGCAGTCTTAAAAGCGCCAGCCGGGGCAATTCGCTTGGAGGACGGTACGGCCACGTATGGCGAGCAAAAGCTCAGCTTTCGCGAAGTCATGCAGCGACACTTTCGTGACTCGGAAGGGGAGATCTGGGGGCGCGGTTATTTCAAAATCGGCAAGGACGAAAATGTTCCGCTCGGCTATCCCTCGCCGTTCTGGGAGATCGGCTTCGGCGCGGCGGAAGTGGAAGTCGATACTGAAACCGGTGAGGTGAAAGTTTTGCGCTACGTGTCTCTGACCGACGCTGGGAAAATGATCAATCCAGTGCAATGCCATGCGCAAGACGAGGGTGCTGCGGTTTTCGGTCTCGGTCAGGCGTTGTTCGAAGATCTCGTTTATCAGGATGGTCAGCTCGTCAATGGCGGCCTGATCGATTATCGGCTGCCGACTTTCAACGACGTTCCACCGACATTCAAAACTTTC
>CAMLCX010000543.1 GCA_946478635.1 uncultured Pseudomonadota bacterium | reverse complement strand
GCCGATGAAATATTTAAATGGCAGGGCCATTTTTCCCAATGCGCCGCCGCCGTGGCCGAGGACGATGCCGATGCGCAGGCGCACGACGCGCATGCCTAGTTCCTCGGCTTTCTTCGCCTCTTCCTCCCAATCGCGGCAGAGCACACTCAAAAAGTCAGTTCCCGGCGCGATTTCTTCGGTGATCATTTCATCGCCGTGGGGGCCGTAGTAGCCGACGGCCGAGGCGTTGATCAAGAACTGCGGTCGCTGCTTGGCTTTGGCGCAGGCCTGAACGAGACTGTGCGTCGCGTCGATACGGCTTTTCTCAATGCGTCGCCGTTGGGTTGGAGTCCACTTTTTCTCCGCTATCGGTTCGCCGGCAAGGTTGATCACCCCATCGGCGCCGTCCAAAGCGACGTCCCACTCTCTGAGCGCGCCTGGCGTCCAATGCAGCCAGCGTTTGGTTCCGGTGTTGGCGTCGCGCGGCGAACCGCGGGTAAACAAGATCAATGCATGACCTTGCTCTAAGAGTTTGTCGCATAAGGCCCTGCCAATAAAGCCCGTTGCGCCTGTAATCACCAACCTCATCAACGCCTCTCCGTACGCCCTATGACTTAACGGCTCTCCGGATGAATGTTATGCTTTCAGATGAAACTATTTCCGCTCTGAAGAGTCAAGATGAAGTCGGACAACGATCGTTCGCCGCGCCGCCGGGTGGTCATCACCGGGCTCGGAGCTGTGGCGCCGAACGGCATCGGCATCGACGCTTATCGGATCGCGCTGCGTGACGGCGTCAGCGGCGTGGGCGCGATCACGCTCTTCGATGCGGAGGATCTCGAGTGCCGCGTTGCCGCCGAAGTGAAAAATCTTCCGACGGAGATTTCCCTGACCCAACAAGAGGCGCGGCGGGTCGGCCGAGCGGTGCCGTTGTTGCGTGTCGCCACCGAAGAAGCTTTGCGCGGGGCGGGCGTCTGTTGGCCGCGCCTCAGTCTCGAAGAAAAACAGTCCTGGGGCGTGGTCATCGGCAGCGGCGGCGGCACGCCGGATTTCACCGAAGAGCAATATCGGCGCTATTTTTCCGATCAACTGCGCCGGGTGAGCGCCTACAATATTTCCAGCTCGACGCCCGGTGGCTTGTCGAGCGAAGTCTCACTCCACTTCGATTTTCACGGACCGAGCCATCTGATTTCGACGGGCTGCACCAGCTCCACCGATGCGCTCGGCTACGCGTTCAATATGATTCGCTTCGGTCTGGCCGATCACTTGGTGAGCGGCGGCGCGGATGCGACGATCACGCCCGGCATCATGCGCGGGTTCTGTGTCATGCGCGTGGTCTCAGCTTCGCGGAACCTTGAGCCGGAGCGCGCATCGCGGCCCTTTGACCAGACGCGCGATGGTTTTGTCCTCGGTGAAGGCGCGTGGGTGCTCATCTTGGAAGAACGCGAACGAGCGCTGACGCGCGGCGCCAAGATCCATGGAGAAATCTTGGGCTACGGGTCTACCTGCGACGCCTATCATCGGGTCCGGCTCAACCCGAACGGCGCGGAGCCGGCGCGGGCGATGCAGTTGGCGATCGAAGACGCTCAACTGGCCAAGGATGAAATCGGCTATATCGCGCTGCACGGCACCTCCACGTCGCTCAACGATCGAACCGAGACTCTGGCGACCAAGCTTTGCTTCGGCGCGCGCGCCTATGACATGCCGATGAGTTCGATCAAGTCGATGATCGGCCATCCCCAAGGCGCCTCGGGCGCGGCGGGTATCGTCGCCGCGCTCCTGGGCATGACCTTTGATTTTTTGCCGCCGACGATCAATTACGAGAAGGCCGATCCGGCGTGCGATTTAAATTATATTCCCAATCACAGCATCGCGCGGCGCACCGACGTCGCGCTTTGCAACTGCATCGGTTTTGGTTCCAAGAACTCGGCGTTGGTAGTGGCACGGGGTGAAAATGTATGAAGCGCAGTTACGAGCAAGAGATGATGGATTCGCCGAATCATCCGCAAGACCTTTTAGAAGAAGACCTGAAAAATTTGCGGCTCTTTAATCGTTTCCTCGGCGGCTACCGTTGCGTCGAATCGGCGATCGCCGAGGTCGTCTATCAGCAAAGGCTCAAAAGTTTTTCGCTTCTTGATGTAGGCACCGGCAGCGCCGATATTCCCGGACGCGTTGTTCGCTGGTGTCAGCGGCGGTCCATCGACATCAGCGTCGTCGCTCTGGATCAGGACCCGGTTACCGCGCGATTGGCCGCGTGCCGAACCCGCTTGACGCCTGAAATCACGGTGCTGCGCGGCGATGCCGCGAATCTGCCGTTTGCGCCGCGTTCTTTCGATTTCGTCTTGGCCTCGCAATTTTTGCATCATTTTTCCGAGGAGAAGGTCGTCGCCATGCTTGAGAACTGGTCGCACTTGGCGCGCCGCGCGGTCATTGTCAGCGACTTGGTGCGTCATCCGCTGGCGTATTACGGCGTTCAAGTTCTTACCCGGCTGTGCACCGCGAACATCATGACCCGCACCGATGCGCCCCTCTCGGTCAAGCGCGCATTTACCCGGACCGAATGGCGCGAGCTTTTTCGTCGCGTGGCGGACGATCATTTTCGGCTGATCTCGGTGTTCCCGTTTCGCATCACGGCGCGATTGGAGTTTTCGCACTGATGCCGAGCATCTTTGACGTCGCCATCATCGGCGCCGGTCCGGCGGGCTCGGCCACCGCTATTGCGTTGGCGCGCAGCGGTTACGCCGTTGTTTTGATCGATAAGCAAATATTCCCCCGAGAAAAGCTCTGCGGTGATTTCGTCAACCCGATCAATTGGCCGATCTTTCGCGATCTGGGCGTGGAAGAGCGCCTGCTGGCGCAACCGCACACCCGCGTGACGGGTTTTCGCATTACCTCGTATTGCGGCGCGAGCGCGGCAGCAACATTTTCCCAGGTGGACCAAAACCGATCTTTCGGTCTCGGACTCAGACGCGCGCAACTGGATCACGTGCTGCTGCAACGGGCCGAGGAAGCCGGAGTCACGATCCGCACCGGGCAGCGAGTCCAGCAGATTTCAAAACATTCGAAAGAATGGCAGTTGGACATGGGCGCGGGAGAAAGCTGGCGCGCTAAAATTCTCGTCGGCGCCGATGGACGCAACTCCTGGGTTGCCCAACAGCTCGGCATGAACACGCGCGCCGCGACGCGCGGCCGGTCCGTTGGTTTCCAAACGCGCATCCATGGCTCGGGCGGCACCGACGGGCAAATCGAGATCCACCTCTTCCCGGGAGGCTATGCGGGTCTGGTCGGCGTCGGCGATGGCACGGCCAGTCTGGGACTCGCCATCGATAAACGCATTCTCCCGCGTGTTGGCGTAGATGAATTTTTGCGGACCGAGCGTCTAGCGCAAAATCCGTATCTCAAATCGGTTCTCGAGCCGCGCGAGAAAGTCCATGGGTTTCGCGCCGCCTATCCCGTCTACTTTCCCAAGCGACGTTCTTTTGCCGACGCCGTTGTTCTCGTCGGCGATGCGGCGCGAGTCACCGAGCCGATAACGGGCGAGGGAATTTATTTCGCGATGCGGAGCGGCATGCTCGCCGCGGAAACGCTGGATCGGGCACTGCGCCAAGGCGATCTGTCCGCTAATTATCTTCGGGCCTACGAGCAAACCTGTGCACGGGCATTGCGACCGCGTGTGCTGTTAAATT
>CAMLCX010000542.1 GCA_946478635.1 uncultured Pseudomonadota bacterium | reverse complement strand
GTTGCTCTCTGGAGCGTCGTTGCGCGCGAGGATTTCGCCGGCGGCGCGGTGATCGGTCCGCATCAACGCTTAACCGTGTATCAAGCGCTACGACAATTGACTGTGGGCGGAGCCCAAATCATCGGACGGCAGCGCGAGCTGGGATCCCTGGCGCCAGGTAAACTCGCCGACCTCGTCGTTCTCAGCGAAAATCCGTTGCGGATGCCGATTCCGCGGATTTCTCAAATCCGAGCGCGCCTGACGATGGTCGGTGGCCGTTTGGTTCATCGGCACGATCCGCCGAGGGGCGCTGAGTCCTAAATTCCCGCGCTGTCGTTGCAAAATTTCCTCTGGCTCACTGAAGCTTCCTAAGACGTGATTGCATTTCGCTCGCGGTAATTTGTTGTCCATACAAAGGACCGCCCTGGGCAAACAATTTCGCGCTCTCGAGCGAGCCGATAATGACCGGATCGAAGCCTGCGTCTTTGACCAATCTGAAAGCCAACGCCAGCGCTTCTTTGTCATCACCGGCTATCGGAATCGCCATACGCTCGCCGGGACGATTGGCGTTTTCCGTAACGATCCGAGAACCGAGCGTGTTAAAAGCGCGGACGATGCGCGCCTTCGGCAAATATTTCGTCGAGGTGGCGCCGATGCCGATCTCCCGTGCTTCTTTGGAGATCTCGCCGTCGCGCGCAAGCACCGCATTGCCGGCATCGAGAACGATCTTGCCGGCAAGCTCCCGCCCGTAGTCTTTGCCGATCTGCGGGTAGGCGCCATAGGGCACCGCGAGGAAAACCGCGTCGCCGAAGGTCAACGCTTCGCGCACCGTGCCGGCGCGCGCTAACGGACCCAGACCATCGACCAATGGCTTCAGGTTTTCCGGATTGCGCGAGGAGAACAACACCTGATGTCCGGCTTTTACCCACAGCGTTCCAACGGCGCCGCCGATATTGCCGGCGCCAATGATGCCGATTTTCATGGTCGAGGAATCAGGTTTCGCTTGACCCGATACGTCTCGAGGTAAAGTCCCAAGTGCGAGCAACAGCGCGGCGATTGCCGCAAAATTGAGGAAACCTTGCTTTGTTTTTCCGTACGAGAGGCGCGTCATGAGCGACTCCTTTCGGCTTTGGTCACCACCTAACATTACCATGAGGGTAAAATGTTGAAACAGTTTGATTTGCAGGTCATAGCGCGCGCTCATTTGACGCCTGAGCGAGGGCGTCGTACGCTTGATGGCAATGTTCGACTCACAGAGAGGGCGGATTGTTTTGGAGTACTGAAAGGGAAGAAATGCTGAACTTTATCTCGCGTCTTGCGCTAGGCGCATTGTTGATTGCCGTTTGCCCGCCAGTTAATGCTGTGGCGGCGTCGGTATCTTGTGATTCCCTACGCAGGGAGCCCTGCGAGGGAGAGGCCTGTCTGGCCAAGTACAAGGCGATACAAGATTGTGAGAATGCCGCAAGCGCCGAGGAGCAGGCGCGCCGCCGCCGCCAGCAACAGCGGCAAAGAGATTACCAAAACAAACTCAAGAAAGAACTTGACGCCCAAAAGAATGAGCCGGCGCGCTAGTGTGGCGTATCTGAGATCCGTTGAAAAATTGCTACGGCGTTTGGGTCAAAAATCCCGATCTCGTCTCTGCGGGAAGATCAGTAATTTTTTGGTGATAATGCACGGCAGCTTTATTGGTTTTTGGTCTTCTGTTTGTCATGCCTCTCCCGGGCGATATGCTTGCTCTGTGCATCCTGGGCGTGCTCGATGCGGCGTTTTTCCTGCTTCGTCACTTTGCCATCCGACATGGCTTTCGTTTCCATTTTCTGCACATGGACCTGCCCCTTCTCCAAGCGCGCGGCTTCTTTTTGGTTAAGCTGGCCGGAAGCGACGCCTTTGTCGATACGCTTATCCTGGTATTCCTGGCGCTTGTCGACGCGCGGCGTAGACTGAGCGAACCCGGGTGATGCGAAGGTGGCGATTAACAAGGCGGCAATGATTGATTTATCCATATTCTCTCCCTAGGAATTGAGATTTGGCTGAGACTATATCGCGACCCGGGAGAATTTTTAAGCGATTTTATCGAGACTCGCTCAGGAATTTTTCCAGAAGATTTCCATGTACTGTTTATTGACCTCGTCGAACCGCGACATCATCTTCGGATTGACCGGGTGGATGCTATAACCGACGGTCTTTTTCCTTAACTCGGACTCTACGCTCGGGTTCGCCGGGTAGCTGCCAATCACGTTGGTGGCCAGACTCTGTCCTTCTTTGGATAGCAGGAAGTCCACAAAGAGCTTCGCTGCGTTGGGATGGCGCGCGTGCGCATAGATGCCGAGCAGGTGAGTCGAAGCCGGGATCGGGTTTCTGCCCGCAACCCACTCGATCGGGGCGCCGGCTTTCTGAATTCTCACGTGCGTGTCGAGATAGGTATTAGCCAAGATTGGGAATTCGCCGGCAGCAAGTAATTGCGTGAGCAAATTCTTATTCTCACGCATGTAGAGATCTTTCGCCGCGAGTTTTCGCATAAAGGACAGGCCCTCTTTCTCCCCCATGATTTCCAGCATCACCGCCATCCACGAGCTGTCGCGATAATCCATGGCGATCTGCTTGGCCTTCCAACGGGGGTGCAGTAAATCTTCGTAACTTCTCGGCGCGATATCCGGAGTCACCATCTTCGTATTGTAGGCCATGCCCTGGATGCCAAGATGCAAGATATTCCAATAGCCATCGGGATCTTTTAGTCCTTCGGGATACCTCACCCGCTCCGGCGAGTCATATCTCATGATCAACTTGCCGCGCGTCAGCTCGTTCCAGATCGTAAATGTAGCGCTGATGATGTCCGCTTCATGCTGCTGCGTGCGCGCTTCCAATTGAATCTTAGGCAGTAATTTCTGTGTGTTCGCCCGGTAAAGGGCGGTGTCGATGAATGGATATTTTTTTTTGAACGCGGCGAGCAATGAAGTGGCATTTTCGGTGAGCATGCTCACGTAGGCTACCAGTTTGCCTTCCTTCTTCGCCCCCTCAATAACTTTTGGGTCCGCCGTCTGCGCCGCCGCCGTTCCCAACAGCGCAATGAATATAAATCCGGCATACCAGGGGATTAACTTTGAACGATCCACCGGTGTGGTCCTCCTTAGAGCGCGCGACTGTCGCTACGATACTCAGGCAAGGTGGTCACGGCAAGTCGAATAATAAAAGCAAGCCAGTAGAAAAGAAACCGTAGAACCGCTCTGCGCAAACGCATCAGCGTATCAATCGGGCGCGCGGCAGGGCGACATAGATGCCGACCATGCTCAGAGCGCCGGTGAGGCTCAAGGAGGCGGTTGCCCATTGCGCGCCCATCCAAGACGCCAGCGCGCCGATGAGAACGCCGCCGGCGAGCAAAATAACATGGGTCATGTGGTAGAGCGCCATGGTCCGGCCGCGAAATTCCGTCGGCGAGTAGGTTTGAATGACAGTTTGTGCCAAAGCGTGTGAAGTCACGTGGACCACTCCGACGAGGCCCATCAGTAGGACCGACAGTTTGAACCACGGCGAGAAGGCAAAGGCAGCGATGATCACGCCGTACAACGTGATGCCGACCAGCATGACATTGATGCGCGGTACGCGATCGCCGAAAGAAGCGATCAATACCGAGCTGAACAACGCGCCGATACCCATGGCGCTCAGCAAGAGTCCCTGCCCGGTGG
>CAMLCX010000541.1 GCA_946478635.1 uncultured Pseudomonadota bacterium | reverse complement strand
ACGGGATTGTTGTGCAAAGCATTGCCGACGGCCCTTGCCCCCTTGGGCGCTCCCGCCGCGGCGCCCAAAGCTTGATAGCTCACTACCGCGCCGCGCGGGACTTCCCGTAGCTTCTGCAAAACTTTTTTCTGAAACGGGCTCACCACCAGAGTCAGGTCGGTGTTCCGGCGCAGCG
This sequence comes from uncultured Pseudomonadota bacterium, assembly GCA_946478635.1. The sequence continues at coordinate 3,494 of CAMLCX010000541.1, read as the reverse complement.
CATCCGGGTCACCATCGAGATAGCGCCGAATCTCAGTGCCGACTTCTTTGACACTCCTTCGGTCTTCAACGGGATCCAGTACCAGCCGAAGCTTTGCGATCGTACTTTCGAGATCGTCCCCGCCGGGCAAATAATGAATGAGCACGATACCGCGCTCGCTCAGCGCCACGAGCAAATCGCCCAACGGCGAATTCACCACGCCGATCGCCGCCTCGGGCCGGCGAATCCGCTGGATCGCGCCATCGACACGACGCCGGGAGCGGCGCAGCAACGCTTCGACTTTTTGGTTGCCGAATTCGCTGCCGAGTAGGCTAATGAATTTTTCTGTCTTCATATTGATCACCACATGGATTTAAGTTTTCTCATTGCTTGCGAAACATTCGCCCGCGCACCTTCTTGGGAGCAGTCCAGAGCGGCGGCTATTTCCGCGAAATCCAGGCCGGCGAAATAGCGCAGCTGCAACGCTTCGCGTTGTTTTGCCGGAAGCGCGGCCATCAACTCGCGCAGGCGCACAGCCGCATAGCCGTCATTTTCGTTGTGTGCTCGATGCGCTTTGCCGAGCTGGTCGGCCGCCGGATTTGCCTCATCATCAGCGACGATCACGGCGGTGCGCCGGGCGCCGTCGCGCGCTCGATTGCGGCATAGGTTGACGGCGATCGCATACAACCACGGCCTGACTTCGCTGTCGGGTTCAAGACGAGGATAGGCGCGATAAGCGCGCAACCAAGTCTCCTGAAACAAGTCCGCGGCGTCTTCACGATCGCCCGACGCGCGCAGCAGGTAGCGCATGATTTCCCGTTCGTAACGCCGCATTATCTGTTCGAAGGGAAGCGGTAGCTGTAATTTCGCATGCGCCATACAGTTTAAAACCCCGTAGATGGGCAAATGTGAAAAGCTCGTATTCTTTGAAGAGTGGCCGACTCACCTTGGCGTCTGAATTTCTTGCGGCGCCGATTTAGCTCAGTGGCGCGCGACAATAGTCAGGGAAGCTTCGCGTTCGGATTGCGCGCGTAAACGTCGGTACGGCGGTTCTGGAGGAGCGGTAGTTTCTCGCGGGTTTCGCGCACCAGATTTAAATCAAGCTCGACGACTTCCAGTCCTTCATTTGTGCCCAGATCGACAACGGTTCGTCCGAGCGGGTCGACGATTAGGCTGTGGCCGATATAAATGTTGCCGGTTTGATCCGGCGCGACGACGTAACAGCCGTTTTCCAAGGCGCGCGCTTTGATCATCGTTTGCCAATGTTCCACTTTCAGATCGCCTTGAACCCAGCCCGACGGCGCGGCTAACACATTCGCGCCCTCGAGCGCGAGCATACGCGCCATCTCTGGAAAGCGCAGATCGTAGCAGATCATCACGCCGAATTGGCATTGTCCCAATGGCACCGGTGGGGCGACGACCGTGCCGGGATAAAATTTGTCCGACTCTTTGAAACCGAAGGCGTCGTAGAGGTGGAGTTTACGGTAGACCGACGCGATGTTTCCCAGCGCATCGATCCACACGGCGCTGTCGTATACCCGATTTGCCACCGGAGCTGGTTCGTAGATAGTCGCCAGGACGGCGATGCCGATGGCTTTGGCTGCATCGCGTAGCGCTGAAACGAATTCACCCTCGGTCGTCTCGGCGATTTGCGACAGTTCCTCGGCGCTCTGGCTAGCAGGGGAGAAAGCCATTAAGAATTCCGGGAACGCGATCAGCTCGGCGCCCCGGCTGCGCGCTTCTTTTATCAAGTCGAGAGCGGTGCGGAGATTTTCTGGTTTTTCCGTTGAGGATTGGATCTGGACGACGGCGGCTTTGCTCATGTTTCGGTTGAGTGTGGATTAATATCTTCGTTCACGCTATCCAAGGATTCAGGGATCGTCAAGCAGAAGGGCAAAGATCTCTCACGCAGTTTACCCTGAGAGCTTGTGAAAAAATGACTAGCCGAGCAAAGGCTCCTATGAGATTGTCGTGTTATGAATGAGCAATCGTCTTTTTTCCCATCTCTGCCAGAGAGCAGCTCGGTTGGCTCCCAGGCGCCAAGCCCCGCTGGCGCGCCACGGGTGTTGACGGCGCAGCGTAATCAGATCGCGCTTCGGCCCATGGACCTTGAGGCGACGGTAGGACCGGAGCATGCGGTACGTAATGTATGGGCATTCGTTGAGAGATTGGATCTGTCGGCGCTATATGCCGGGATCGGCTCGGTAGAGGGTGGGGCGGGTCGCCCGGCCATTGACCCCCAGATTCTGATGGCGCTGTGGTTGCACGCGACAGTGGATGGAGTGGGCAGCGCGCGGGAGATCGAACGGTTGACCGAGGCGCACGACGCCTATCGTTGGATCTGCGGCGGGGTGAATGTGAATCATCACACGTTGTCGGATTTCCGTTGCGCGCGGGTGGATCTGCTCGATGAACTGCTCACCGATAGTGTGGCAGTGTTGGTGAATAAGGGTTTGGTGAAACTGGCCCGAGTGGCGCAGGACGGGATGCGGGTGCGAGCCAGCGCGGGGAGCGCCTCTTTTCGCCGCCGCTCGACGCTGGAGTTGTGCCTGAAACAAGCACGAGCCCAGGTCCAAGCGCTTAAGGGCGAACTCGATGCTGACCCCGATGCGAGCAATCGGCGCCGGCGCGCGGCTGGCGAGCGAGCGGCCGAGGAGCGCGAAAAGCGCTTGACCCAGGCGCTGGAGCAATTGGCTCAAGTCGAAAAGCAGAAGAACAAAAAGCCGGTGGCGAAAAAAGAGAACGAGACCGAGGAACAACACAAAAAGCGCAGTGAGCCGAGGGCATCGAGCACTGATGCACAGGCGCGGGTGATGAAGATGGCTGACGGCGGTTTTCGCCCGGCTTACAACGTGCAATTTACCACCACTACCGATAGCCAGATCATTGTTGGAGTCGAGGTGAACAACTGCGGCAGCGACCTGGGCCAACTCTCCCCGATGCTCGACCAGGTCCAACATCGCTATGAGCAATGTCCCGCCGAGTGGCTGGCCGACGGCGGCTTTGCCCGCAACGCTGACATTGAAGATGCCCACAGACGTGGCATCACGGTGTATGCTCCGGTACGCCACCCCAGAGACTCCAGTCGTGATCCGCATGTGGCGCTGCCCGATGACAGCGAGGCGATTGTCCAGTGGCGCCAGCGCATGGGCAGTGAAGCAGCCAAGGAGATTTACAAGCAACGCGCCGCCACCGCCGAGTGTGTTAACGCCATTGCGCGCGCACGCGGGCTCACACAGTTTTTGGTGCGCGGGCTCAACAAGGTAAAAGCGGTGGCGTTGTGGTACGCGCTCGCCCACAACCTGATGCGGACGGTGACGCTCGCCCAACCGGCGTAAAACCGTCCGTAGAGTAGCGCGCGGGCGCAAAACGCCACTAAGAGCACCACGCCACCTACCGCTGTATTCGGTGGGGTGCGGTCGCGTAGTGGGACAATAGCAATTTTCTAAACATTGCCCCGCTTCGCGCCAGTGCATGAGCTATCTCAATTTGGAAATTTTTACACAGCCTCTGAG
>CAMLCX010000540.1 GCA_946478635.1 uncultured Pseudomonadota bacterium | reverse complement strand
CTTCTTGAGCGTAAGGACGACGGTGTAGTCGTTGGGTGCTTCCATCTCGCCGACGTTTTGCAGGTTGGGCGCCTGCAGACTGTGTTTGTCGGTGAGGATGCGTTTGAAGGAAGCGAGCACGTCTTTGCTGGTGAACGGCGTGCCGTCGTGAAAACGTACACCCCTGCGCAGATTGAATTGCAGCTTCGTGCCCTTCATCTGCCAGGACTCAGCTAGCACGCCCCGATACCCGCGTTTCTCGTAGTCCGCATCGATCAACGGTTCCATCACCGAGCCCCAGGCGGCCTGGAGCGGCGAGGTGTTGACCGCATAAGGATTCAACGAATAAACGCCGACGCCGTGAGCGATGGTGATCCGGCTTCTGGCCTGCGCGTGTGCCCATTGCGTTGGCGCAAGAGCGTGGAGCGACAGGATCGCGCCGGCTGAGGCCGACCTGCGGAGAAACTCTCTTCGACTCCAGGTTGCGGAGTTTTTGCTCATGGAAACCTCCTTGGCATCGAAGTCCAAGCTGGTTCGTAAGACGCGCCGAGTTGAGAAGTCTTTCTGGTCTACCGGCATATAGCGCGACGCCCTGCATGCTGTCAATTCGCTTGACAGTCCGTCTTTTGCGGCACTACGATCGGGAGGAATTTGATTGGAGTATTGGAGTACCGGAGTGTTGGGTTTTTTGATTGCCAGCACTCCAGCATTTCATCACTCCGTTACTCCAATTTTTCTTGGGAGGATGGATGGCGAAAATTATCGATGGTCTGGTTGCATATATGCTGGCGGCACGAACCGCAAAGCTCCCCGACGAAGTGATCCAAAAAGGCAAGAGTCATCTGCTCGACTCACTCGCCGCGGTCGTATCGGGTTCGACGTTGAAGCCCGGCAGGCTCGGTCTGCAGTACGTACGAGCGCAAGGCGGCAACCCTGAATGCAGTGTGCTCGGAACAAATATAAAAACCGTGCCTATCCTCGCTGCGTTTGCCAATGGCATGTCCGGCCACGCTGACGAGACTGATGATTCCAACAGCCAACTGCATCCGGGTTGCGCGATTGTGCCGGCGGCATTGGCCATGGCCGAATTGCAACATCGGGGTGGGGAGGCACTGCTCAGGGCCGTGATCCTCGGCTACGACATTGGTTTTCGTTTCCATCAGGCCTTCGACCCGAGGTCGACGAGCTTTGGCGCGACGTTTGGCTGCGCCGCCGCCGCGGGTACGCTCGCCGAATTGGATGATCTGCAGCTGCGCTATTTGGTCTCCTACGCGGCCCAACAGGCGTCGGGATCGCGCGCCTGGGTGGGAGATGATGACCACATCGAAAAAGCATTCGATTACGCCGGCATGCCCGCGCGCAATGGCGTATCCGCCGCTCAATTGATCAAGTCCGGCTTCACCGGCAATCGCGACGTGCTCGAAGGCGACCAGGGCATTATCAAGACCTACGCGCCCTGCGACCCGAAAAAGATATTGCACGAGCTCGGCCAGAGGTTCACGATCACGAGCTGTCTCGTCAAAAAATATTCCGTCGGTTCGCCGATGATGGAAACCGTCGACGCGACCCTGGCGCTGCTTTCCAAAAACTCAATCGACGCCGGCAATATCGAAAAAGTCATCGTGCGCATCCCGGTGGGCGGCGCGCGCACGGTAAATGATCGAAACATGCCCGATGTGAACGTTCAGTACATGGTCGCGTCCATTCTGATCGACGGAAAGCTGACTTTCGAGTCGGCGCACGATTACGAGCGGTTCAAAAATCCGCAAGTGCTGGCGTTGAAGGAAAAAGTTCAACTGATCGGTGACCAAGAGATGGAACGGTCGGGACTGCGTTTTCAAGGCCGGGTGGACGTGACCTTCAAAGAAGGGAAATCCGTCAGCGAGCACGTAAGCAACTGCCGTGGCCGGCCGGAGAATCCGATGAGCCCGGAAGAAGTCGAGAAGAAAGCCGCGTGGTTGATGGAGCCGATTGTCGGAAAGGAAAATGTCGCGCGGGTTATTGATTGCGTCCGGCGCATCGAATCATTGGACAGCGCTCGCGATCTCATCAAATGGATGGTGCTGGCCTGAGGACAGCAATTCAGGTAGATTCTTGCCGCGTCAGTAAACTAAAACAGGAGGGGCTTGGGGTATGTTAAAGAAAATGAATTCTCTATTGGCTATGGCTCTGCTGGGATTGACGCTTTCAGCCTGCCAAAAAGAAGAAGGTCCGGGGGAGAAGGCGGGCAAAGAAGTCGATAAAACCGTTAAAGAGGCGGGTCAGGCGATGGAGAAGGCCGCTGATGCGGTTAAAGAAGCGACCAAGTCCAAATGAGGTTATCTTTTCTGGATCATTACACGGGCCATTAGCTCCATGGAGGTCCCGGTGAAAAACAAGTTGATCGGTTTCGGCATGTTTTCTCTTTGGCTTACGGGTTGCGGGGTTGTTCCGCCTGATTTTGACGACGATGATTACAGGCCGCGCGAACGCGCGCGCAGTGAATGCGTGGAGGAAGCGCACGATCGAGGTTATCGGAGAGTCGAAGTACAGTCTGCTCGGTCCTCAGGGCGTTTAGAGTGGGAAGTGACGTTGCAAGCCAGAGACCGATCAGGACGGGACGTTAGACTCCGCTGCGAATACGACGCGCGGGCCCGGCGCGCGCGCTTGATGTGATCTTCGCAAGACTTTGTCCATACGATAGCAATTGACGATATGCGGTTGCCGGTAAGCGCCCTTGAGGAACCCTATGACAAAACCAAAACTAACAATCGCGCTTTCGCACTATGATCGGCACGTGCCGTTTTTCGACGGCACTGTGCAGCCCGAGGTGATCGATCTGAATGTGCTGATTGTCGGTCAATCGGACCGGCAGCGGGACGGCGAAGAGCGCCACGAACGCATGCTGCAAAAGGGCGAATTCGACGTCGCGGAAATATCGTTGTCCTCATACTTGATGGCCAAGACCCGGGGCATGCCGTTCACGGCGATCCCGGTTTTCCCGCGCCGGTTGTTCAGCCATTCGCAGATGTGGATCAACGTGGACGCCGGTATCAACGAGCCAAAGGATCTCATTGGCAAGAAAGTCGGCCTGCACAGTTTTCAGAACACGCTGGCGACATTGTCGAAGGGCGACTTGCAGAGCGAGTTCGACGTGCCGTGGCGAAAAATCCACTGGCTGCTGAGCAAGAAAGACAATATCGAATTCGAACCGGAGAAGGGCGCGACGATCGAGCAGTTGCCGGAAAGCGCCAACGCCGGCGACATGCTCGAATCCGGCGAGCTCAGTGCCATGATGACGCCGCATCCGCCGAAGCCCGTGCTGCGCGGATCGAAAAAAATCAAGCGCCTCTTCGCTGATCCGAAGGCAGAAGATCTCCGCTACTACCAAAAGAACGGCTTCTTCCCGATCATGCACGTGGTCGCGTTCAAAGACGAGGTGTTGCAGAAATATCCCGAAGCCGCCGAGAGTTTGTTCAAAGCGTTCGGCGAAGCAAAGAGGATTTGCCGAGAGTTCTACGCCGACCCCAACTGGTCCTGGCTCGCCTGGGGCCGCCAGGCTTTCGAGGAAGAAGAGAAACTCTTAGGCCCCGATCCGTGGCCGTACGGCATCGAAAAGAACCGCGCTAATCTGGAACGGTTCGTGGGCTACTCGCTGGATCAAGGATTGATGGCGAAGAAGATGGCGGTGGAAGAACTGTTTTTGCCGTTGAACTGA
>CAMLCX010000539.1 GCA_946478635.1 uncultured Pseudomonadota bacterium | reverse complement strand
TTGCGGAATTTCTCTGACCCGGCTCGCGGCTCCGGCCAGTCAAGAGGGCGGGTTTTAACCCCCCCTACAATTCGAATTCTTTTTTGCGCGCCAATCCCTTCGGTCCGGGTTATTCATGAAACTTGCTCGCGGCAGCAGCGGCTACTTGCTTAACCGCCGGCAGCGGACAAAAACCCTGCGCTTCGACGGCGAAGACCGGGTTGAATTTGCTGCGAAAATTTTCCAGGGCAATCACGGCCGAAAGCTCGACCAATTCTTCATCCGAAAAATGGCGCTTCAACCGCCCAAAAAACTTGTCCGTCACTCGTTTGCCGGTATAAGTCATGCGCTCGCACAGCTCCAGCGCTAATTTCTCCCGCGTCGAAAACAGCGCGCTCTTTTTGTAATTGCCCAGAGCCGCTTCGACTTTTTCCGCCGTCGCACCGTTGCGCATCCCACTGGACGCGTTGATGTCGATTCAATAGGGACAGCCGTTGATGCTCGCGGCCTTCATGCACAGCAAATGGCGCAGATCGGCGCTGATCAATCCCGACTCGACAATTCCGGCTTGCAGCGCCTGAACTCCTTTTTGGATCGTCGGTCGAAGTCCGTAGACTTTTGCCGTGTTCAATATGTACCCGTATTGTTTCTCCTGCTCCTCGAAGATTTTACGCGTATCTTCCGATGCTTCTTCCTTGCTGATGCCTTTGATTCGCAACATTGTCGCATCCCTCCGCGTTCTATTCTTTCTTGCTCACGCATAACCGCAAATGATGGGTATCGCCGCTCCACCCATCCTACGGGCTGATGCCTTTGATTCGCAACATCGTTGCAATCCTCGGCGTTCTCGTAGGATGGGTGGAGGCGCCGCGCCGATACCCATCGTTTTTCTTTGAATGATGGACATCGCATCGCTCCACCCGTTCTACAGAATGCCTATTTACGCTCCCAGCTTCAGCAACCGCGCCGCGGTCTCACCGAGCATGCCGTCCTTTACTTTTGCATCGAGCGATAGCGCGCGAATATCGTCGATATACTCGCGCACGCCGTCGACGCTTCTTCCCTGCGTCGGATCGCTGCTGTTGAAATTCTGCGGATAATCCGTCGCGAAGACCATCCGCTCGGGTTTGATCACTTCCAGCGCGCAGCGCAGCGCGACGGAACTGCCTTCGAAACCCGCCATGTCGAAATAAACCCGGTCGAAGTAGTCATCGAAGGATCTGGGCAATCTGAAACGATAGGACGACCGCGAGATTCGTTCCTTGTAGCCGGCCAGGCCGCCACCGAAGTGAGAAAAGACAAATTCCAGATCGGGAAACCGCTCCAGAACTCCGCCGGCGATCAGTCGCGTCAGCGCGACGCCGAGATCGAACTCGCGTGTGAGAATTACCGGCAGCATGTAATCCTGCATCAAGCTGTAGCCCTTGGGCGAGAGCGCGGGATGCACGAAGATTGGCGCGCGGAGTCTATGCATCAATTCGTAAAACGGCGTGAATTCCTTGGCGTCCAGCGAAAGCCCGTTGACCTGCGACGAAATCGTCGCGCCCTTGAGACCGAGCTCGCTGACCGCCCGGTCCAGTTCTCTTAATCCGCCATTGCCGTCCAGCACCGGCGCGTGGGCCAACCCGACGAAGCGCCCGGAATATTCCCTTTGCAAACGCCCTGTGCAATCGTTGAGCAACCGGCAATTTTCCAGCGTGGTATCCCAGCCAAGGATGCAGGTCTGCACCGCGACGTCGATACCGGCGCGATCCATATCGCGGATCTGCGCTTCGAGGTCGAAGAGTTGCGAATGCACCGCGGCATCGCGCGTCCGGACCACTTCTTTTTTCGTCGGATCCATGCCCAGACGACGGCCCAACTCCGCTGGAATATAGTGATGTTCGAAATCGATGACCATTTCGTCTCCCGCAAGATTTAAATTAGCTATCTAAGTTGATATGCCCAGAATCACAGATCCAGCATACCGGCATGTGCGTCGTGTTGCGCGCATAGCCGATTTGACCTTGCCGATTGATAAGAATCAGACCGCCCGTGCTGTCGGTCTTTGCTGCCAGCAATGCAACGGCCTGGTTAGCAGCTGATTTTGGATCAACACCCTTAAGAAGTTCGACCGCAGATTTTCCCAGGACGACGCGCATGATCGCTTCGCCCTGGCCGGTGCACGAAACCGCGCCCTGCTCCTCCGCGTAGGTGCCGCAGCCTATCAAAGCCGAATCGCCGACGCGTCCGGGCAATTTGTTGAAAATTCCGCCAGTGGAAGTTGCCACCGCCAGTTTGCCATTACCATCGAAGGCCACGCAGCCGACGGTGCCATGCTTGCTCTGCCAACGCTTTTTCTCGGACTCCACGATCAGCCCCTCGAGCGAAACCTCGGGAAAGCCGATTTCACGCGCGAACAACAGGGCGCCTTCAGAGGCGAGCATCACATGGCGGCCATCTTCCATGATTCGCCGCGCCAGTTTGATCGGATTCCTGATACCCGACACCGCCGCCACCGCTCCGGCGCGCAGTGACTGTCCTTCCATAATGGCCGCATCCATTTCAACTTTGCCCGAATTGTTCAACGTCGAACCAGTACCGGCGTTAAACAGCGGATTGTCCTCGAGCACCACGACTGCTGCTTCGGCCGCATCCAGCGCCGTGCCTCCCTGTTCGAGAATTTTCCAGCCCGCAAAAGCCGCGGCTTTACACCCTTCGAGGCGCGCCGGAAGGCTATCGTCTTTAATCGGACCGGCGCCGCCATGAACGATGATGGCTGGTTGGAAACACAAATTCATCGTTACAACTCATTAGTAGGATGGGTTGAGCAGAGCGATACCCGTCGCTCAGTATCGCATCCCACTATGCTGATGGCCTTTCGCATTACCATGGGTTGAAGGTTTTCGCAGCCTGTGCAAATTTTGACGCCGAATCATTCGCCGCGCTCGATCCAGGCTAAGAATTTCGACCGAAACGGTCCGCTGAGCGCACCCTACGAAAACCTTCGTGCTCTTCGTGACCTTCGTGGTAAGTTTGCAAACTCTGGTCATTGAAGTTCGCGCAGCACCGCGCGGCAAGGGGCGCCGTCCGAACCGGCCAGTTTCACCGGTGGACAAAATAGCTCGTAGCGCCCCGCCGGCACTTCCGAGAGGTCGACGCCTTCCAACAAGATCACGCCGTGGTCGAGAAAAGCGCGATGCACGGGAACCTGCTCATTGGCCCCCGCCGCGGAAAGATAGTCGAGCCCGACCAATTTTAAACCTAGATCAACAAGTGCCTTCGCGCCGTCCACTGAAAATGGCGCAAAGCTCGCGTCGTAGACGCCTTTTTTTAGCAGTGTCGAATTGCGCGTCTTGAACAACACCCGCGTCTCCCCCTTCAGTCCAGCCTTGGCGACATCCGCAGCCGTGATATGGGTACCCGGTTCAATCGCGCACACGCGCGCCGGACCGATGAAAGTTTCCAGCGGCAGCGACTCGATGGTGATGCCATCGGGCAAGAAATGAAACGGCGCATCAACGTGCGTGCCGGCATGGACGCTCGTGTGAACGGAAGACGAATTGTTGGTGTCGCCGCGGCTCATGCGCTTGCGCTCGATCAACTCGAGCGGCTGCGCGGTCACCCAGCGGATCGACTGCGGTGATAGCGTCAAAGAGATATCGTAAATTTTCACGGCTTCGCCCTCCGAATCGGATCTTATGCGACGCCAATCCGCGAGACAAGTCCGA
>CAMLCX010000538.1 GCA_946478635.1 uncultured Pseudomonadota bacterium | reverse complement strand
CACGCTGTCCTCTAGGGACAGGACTTGCGGTTGCGATCGACGAAGCGCAAGCCTGTCCCTCGTTTTTCTCTTAACGCAGCATTGAGTTTGCGGAAAATTTTCAGGCCACGAGAAACTGACAGGTGGGTTCATGCTAGTCAACCGTCGCGCGCTGCGCATCGAGTGGGGTCAGTGCGATCCCGCCGGCATCGTTTTCTATCCGCAATATATGATCATGTTCGACACCAGCACCGGGTGGTTGTTCGAACGTATCGGCTTGTCGCCGTCGGCGATGCGCAAGAAATACGGTATCGTCGGCATGCCGGTGGTCGAAGTAGGGGCGCGCTTCGTGATGCCGTGCCGCTTCGATGACGATGTCAGTGTCGAGAGCGAAGTTTCCGAGTGGGGGCGCAGCAGCTTCACCGTGCGTCACCGGATTCTCAAAGCAGGCGAGCTCGCTCTCGACGGCTTTGAGAAGCGTGTCTGGGCCGCCCCACATCCGGAGCGCGCGGGCGCCATCAAAGCTCAGGCGGTGCCGGCCGAGATCATTGCATGCCTCTCGGACAGCACGGGTGCGACCACCGTCGCGCACGATGCGGCATTGGAAAAATAACGCGGAGACGGATTGGCGCCGGCCACGCGAGCCGGCGGCAATGTAAGGCAAACCAATAGGGGGGCGGCAAAATGGAAACGACGACAATACCCATTACGGTCGATCAATCATCAGCGATCATGCCGGCGCGTTTTTCCGGGATGAGCCACGTGAGCTTGCCGTGCCGCGATCTTGCGGAATCGAAAGTATTCTATTCCCAAGTCATGGGCGGCGAGCTGGTGCACGAGATCGCCGGCTTTGTCGAATATAAAATCGAAGACATCATCATCGGGCTTTCCGAGCAGAGTGATGGCTGGACCGGTCCTGATGACGAGTATCCGCATTATGCCTTTTATATCGACGGCGCCAATTTCGACTTAATGAAGCGATGGCTCGACGCCTATGGCGTGCCCCATTATCCGTACCGGCGCGACAAGACGGCGCTGATCTATTTTCGCGATCCATCGGGGAATCTTTTCGAGCTTTACTGCGATAGGGGATACGAAAAACTCGATTCGTTGCCACCGGCGCCGCGACGAGGAGGACAGCCGATTGATTTTCGTGGCCTCAATTACACTTGGACGGGCAAATGGGCGGCGTCTGACGACCGCGAGAATCTGCCCAGGCCGCGCTTCACCACCTTCGCTCATGCCAGCATCCATTGCCGCGATCTCGACCAGGCGAAACGCTTCTTCACCAAGGTTATCGGCGGCGAGTTGATCCACGACGTCGATGGCTTCGCCGAGGTGTGTGTTGCCGGAATCATTATCGGCTTGACGGTTCGCCCCGGTCGGACCACCGGGCGCGACGCCGAATACCCGCACTATGCGTTTTTCGTCGAAGCGGAAGATTTTTTGCCAATGGTTGCGTGGCTGCGGCAGAACGGTGTCATCACCTCCGAGCCGTGGACGCGCGACGGCGTCAAGGGACTGCTTTATTTTCGCGATCCGTCGGGAAACCTTTTCGAGGTCTATTGCCGGAAGTTAATTGAGGCGTCGAGCTTCGCGCGTGGAGCCAAACAGGGCGGCAGCTACACGCTCGATCTCGCAGCGCTGAATTATCAGTGGACGGATTGATGCCGATTTGATCCATTTACCTCAATGTCCGAAATTGAGTTGTGCGGAGGGGTCGATCTGTATAGGTTAGCCAGCGGTTGACATTGACGCATTGAGTCACAAACACAACATGCACGGGAGGAATCAGTGAAAACAGCTACTGCTAGAAAGAGCGCCGAGACCAAGAACCGGCAGTCGAACAACTCCGAGATCGACCGGCCGCAGAATTTAGGCAAACCACAAATGAAATGGGGCAGTGATGTCGTTGCGGAAGTGACGCGACGGCTCAACCTCAAGTATATCGCGCTGGTACCGGGCGCGAGCTATCGCGGTTTTCACGACAGCATTGTCAACTACCTCGGCAACAGCAACCCGCAGATGGTGATCTGCCTGCACGAAGAACACGCCGTGTCGATTGCCGACGGCTACGGCAAGGTGACCGAGGAGCCGATGGCCGTGGCGCTGCATTCCAACGTCGGGCTCATGCATGCGACCATGCCGATCTTCAACGCCTGGTGCGATCGCACGCCGATGATCATCTTCGGCGCCACCGGCCCGGTGGATGCGCATCGACGGCGTCCGTGGATCGACTGGATTCATACTTCCAAGGATCAGGCGTCGATGATTCGCAACTACACCAAGTGGGATGATCAGCCAGCGTCGCCGCAAGCCGCGGTCGAATCCGTTCTGCGCGCCAATCAGATTACGCGCAGCGCGCCCTACGGGCCGGTCTATGTTTGCCTCGATGTTGGCCTTCAGGAGTCGGCGCTCGCGGACGATGTCTCGATTCCTGATCCGGCGCGTTTTGCCCCAGCCCCTTCTCCCGCCGTGCCACGCGCGTCCGTGCTCCAGGCGTTGAAAGCGATCGACAAAGCGAAGTTTCCGCTGATTCTGATGGGTCGGGTATCGCGCAAGCAAGCGGATTGGGATCGCCGGGTGCGCTTTGCCGAGATGATCGGCGCCGCCGTTTTGACCAGCAGCAACGATGCGGCGTCTTTCCCGACGACGCACCCGTTGCACCTGGCCGCGCCCGGATTGCGTCCGAGCAAAGCCGCAATAGCGCTGATCGAGAAAGCGGATCTGGTCATCAGCATGGATTGGCTCGATCTTGGCGGCGTATTTCGCCTCGCGCTTGGAACGGCGCAAACGCAAGAGCCCGCCGACAAGACGATCATTCATTGTTCGGTAGACAGCTATCGCACCAATGGCTGGAGCATGGACCATCAGGCTTTGGCCGCGGTGGATATTCCCATCCACGCCGAGCCTGATCAGTTTATTGCGCAGATGCTCGACGAACTCGATGCTAAAAAAACACCGAAGATCAAAAGCCGGCCGGAGTTGAAAAGTATCACGCACTGGCACACTGCGCTCAACGGCAAGGCGGCGCCGGCGCGCGGCCAACCGATGACGTTGTGGGACATGGCGATGACGGTGCGCGAGTTTGCAAGGAAGCGTCCCGTGACTTTCGCACGGCTGCCGCTCGGTTGGCCGGGCGAAGCGGCCGAGTTTGACGGGCCGCTATCTTTCATGGGCAATGACGGCGGCGGCGCGGTCGGCACCGGGCCGGGGCATACCATCGGAACCGCATTGGCGCTTAAAGACAGCGACCGCTTGACCGTGGGCGTCATCGGTGACGGCGACTATCTCATGGGTGTGCAGGCGCTTTGGACGGCGGCGCATTTTGACATTCCAGTCATGATCGTCTGCGCCGACAACCGCTCTTACTTCAACGATGAAATGCACCAGGAGCGGGTCGCGCAGATGCGCAGCCGGCCGGCGCAGAATCGCTGGATCGGACAACGCATCGACGACCCGCGCGTGGATTTGGTCGCCATGGCGCGCGCCCAGGGTTTTGACAGCGAGCCGCCCGTCTCAACGGCGGAGAATTTATTAAAGGCCTTAAAAAAAGGCGCCGAGATCGTCGCCAGGGGCGGGCGCTATTTCATCGATTCAGTGGTGGAACCGGGCTACGCTGACAGCGGTCCGGATCAGCGCTCGGGCGATGGCAAGAAAAAGTAACCGGGGCGATTGAACAAATATTGGGTTCAAAGCGGTATCCGCAAAGCGG
>CAMLCX010000537.1 GCA_946478635.1 uncultured Pseudomonadota bacterium | reverse complement strand
GAGATGACCGAGATCACAAGGCCGATGGCGGCGACGCGGCCGCGCATGCCGTCGAGATAAAGAAAATAGAGCAGCGGCCCGAGCGGTTCGGCGCCCGGACTGTAGAGAAACAGTGTCGCGCTGAACTCGCGCATGAAGATCGTCACGAGAATAATCCAGCCGGCCATGACCCCCGGGCGCATCATCGGAATCAAGATGCGGCGAAACGTCGCCAGGAAACCCGCGCCGCAGGCCACCGACGCCTCTTCGAGTTCTTTATGGACCTGGATGATCGTGCTCGTGACCGCGCGCAAACCGTAGGGAAGAAAGCGGGTGACGTAGGCGATCAGAATAATCCATATCGTGGCGTAGATCGGAATCGGAAAATCCACGTAAGCCCAGAGTAGTCCGAGCGCCATGGCGGTTCCGGGAAACGCCCACGGAATGAACACCAACCCTTCGATCAGACCGCGCGCCGCAAGCTTCGTTCGCACCGTGATGTACGCTGCGAGAGATGCGAGGATCATGCAGGCGCTGGCGCCGAGCAAGGCGAGAATAAGGCTGTTCATGAAAGCTTTGTGGACGCGCGGAGTTATCCAGACGTAGCGAAAATGATCCAGCGTAAGATTGTGCCAGGTCTGCCATGTGGGCACGTGGTAATACGGCAGTATGGCGACGAGCGTGAGCACCAGGATCGGCAAAACCACCAGCAGGAT
Organism: uncultured Pseudomonadota bacterium; assembly: GCA_946478635.1. The sequence goes on along the minus strand of CAMLCX010000537.1, from coordinate 3,001 downwards.
GAGAAGCAGCAGGGCGAAGCCCGAGGCGGCGTAGCGCCAGGAGCCCAGTTCGATTTGATGCGGGCGAAACCCTTTGCCGGTCACGGTGGAAAAGTTTTCCACTTTTGAGGTGAAACGGCGATAGAGATAAACGAACACCAGCGCAATGGCGAGAATGCCCACGCCGTAGGCGGCCGCGAGGTTGTGATTGGTCGGGAACGAGCCCAAGGCTTCGCGCCAGATCTTGGTCGTGAAGACTTCGATGCGCGCAGGCAGGGCGATGATCGCGGGAGTGTCGAAGCTTTCGATGGCGCGAACGAAATTCAACGTTCCCGCGGCGAGGATCGCCGGCAGAATCAGCGGAAAGGTAATGCGGCGCATCACGCCGATTTCGTTCGATCCCAGGGTCTTGGCGGATTCTTCGAGGGACGGGTCCATGCTCTTCAAGGCGGCGGCGATGATCAAAAACGCCAGCGGCGTCAAAATCAACGATTCGACGAAGATCAACCCGGGCATGGAGTAAATATTGAATGGTCCTTTCTCAATGCCGAGCAACTTGACGAACAGGCTGTTGATCAGCCCGTTGCTCGGATTGAGCAGCATCACCCAGGAAATCGAAACCAAAATGGGCGGAAGGATATTGGGAACAATCGCCGTCAGTTCAAACAGGCGTCGAAACGGCGCGTTGGTGCGAATGGTAATCCACGCCAACGCCAAGGCGAAGAACAAGGAAAGACCGGAGGCGCCAAGGCCGAAAATAAATGAATTGAGCAGTAACGGATAGGCCTCCGGATCGCTGTAGGCGCGCACGTAGTTTTGCAGCGTAAAATGGCCCGGCACGCCGAGCGGGGAGTCGGTCAGACTGCCGTAGAAGAGAAAATAAGTCGGGTAGAGACTGAGAAATCCAATGATGCCCGTGACGAAAATAAATACCCAGCTCACGGGCTGGCTTAGAAAGACTCCGATGCGAGAGCGGCTCAAGGAAGTCAAAACACCGGTTTCGACCTCCATCGTTCGTTCAGGAGTAGACACGGAACTCCTGTAAGACTAGCGCAGAAAAATTTGCTGATATTCTTTTTTCTTCTCGGCGAATTTTTTCGAGTCCAAATCGTACATCTCGACGAACTGAACTTTGTCGGCATCCGGAAGCGGCGGATAGATGCCCTTGCGATTCACGAACTCTCCGAGCTTCGCCATCATGGTCATGCTTTCCGGACCGAGAAAGTAATCAATCAGCGCCTTGCCGGCGTTGGGATGGGGCGCTTTGTTGCCCAAGGTGAGGTAGTGGCCATCGCCCATAAATTTTCCCAGCCGCAAGTAATCCAACGGGGCGCCTCTCTGGCCAAAGATTTGCACGTACTTAATGTAGGTAATCGCGATCGGCGTCTCGCCCGTCACCACGCGCTCCGCCGCCGGAAGCAGCGATTCCACCAGGATCGGCTTTTGCGCCGCGAGATCGCGGATATATTTCTCCGCCTTCTCCTTGCCCATGAGCTTTTCCAGGCTGGCGACCCATTGGGTCGTGGTCGTGTGTTGCGTCGGGTCGGGCATGACGATCTTGCCCCGGTATTGCGGTTTGACGAGATCCTCGAGAGTCTTCGGCGCGTCGGCGGCGCTGATCGAGCTCTTATTATAGACGACGCCGATGACGACGTTGCGATAGCGCGGTCCGAGATTGGGATCGATCGATTCTTTGGTGAAGTCCTTTGCCGCCGGCGAGTCGTACTTGGCGAAAAGACCCTCTTTCAACATGATCTGCATCGGATTGTCATTGGTCAAGATGATGTCGAAAAGTGGCCGGCCGGCGCGGTACTCGCTCAGCGCGCGATCCATCACTTTGGTCGCCGAGGCGCGCCAGTATTCCACTTCAATGCCGGTTTTCTTTTTGAATTCGGCAAAGATCGCTCCCGCGGAGTCCGATTCGAGCGATCCATAAACGACCGCCTTGCCTTCTTTTTTGCCTGCGTCGACGAAACTGGAAACTTGGCTGAACGCGGGCGCAACGCCGCACGCTGCGCCGGCAAGAATCGCGACCAAATAAACTATTCGCTTGAACATAAATCGACCTCCCAGGGTTTGCTCGCTAGACTTTGAGCGGAGCAAATAGTTTCAAATTTACCCAATCGAGTCAAGCATGAAGCGCCGTTGCTGGCGCGAGATTTGACAGCGCCGGACGCGGATCATATATAAGAGATCTTCATCACGATCGAAGGGAGAAGCGTTAATCCATGAACAAAGTGGACTTGCTCGTACAAGGGGGAGAGGTTTGGACCCCGGGAGGATTTGTCCAGGCCGATATCGCGGTCGGCGACGGTAAAGTCCTCGCTCTCGGCAAGTCGCCGGTGCTGCCCGACACGGCCGACACCATGATTGATGCGAAGGGGAAGAAGATCATTCCGGGTTTGATCGACACGCATACCCATCATCGCGATCCTGGTTTTACCCATAAAGAAGATATCACCACCGCGACCATGGCCGCGGCGGCGGGCGGTGTGACTCTGTCCATCGGCATGCCGAATGTGAATCCTCCGACGACCACCGTCGAACGCTACCGCGCGCTGGTGGAGCATCACAGCAAGAACGCGATTGTCGACTTCAATCACAATCCTTCCGGCACAGTGCCGGAGGAGATCCCCGGTCTGGCCAAAGAGGGCCCGCTCGCATTCAAGATTTTCATGGTCAAAGACACCGGCCGCGATTACCCGCACATGCCCGGCATCGGCATCAACAACAATGGCGAACTGTTCAAGTGCTTCGAGACCGTCGGACAAACCGGCTTGCCGTTGATGGTTCACCCGCACGATCAGGATCTGATGGACGAAATCGAAGGGCGCTACTGGAAGCGCGAGGACCGCAGCCCGCAGGCTTACGCCAAAGCCTATCGCGATTACGACGGCATTATCTGGGACACGGCAATGAGCACGCTCTTCCGCATGCAGAAAGCTCTCGGCGCCCAGCTGCATGTTTTACACATGACCACACCGGAAGGTTTGGCCATGCTGCGCCGCGCCAAGGATGAAGG
>CAMLCX010000536.1 GCA_946478635.1 uncultured Pseudomonadota bacterium | reverse complement strand
TGTACAACCCCATGGGGACCAACAACACCGCCGAGTTGAACGCCCTCTATCACGCGTTGCGCATGGCCGAAGCAGAAATCAAAGCTGGCAATACTGTCGAGGTGTGCAGCGACTCGGCGTACTCCATCAACTGTATTCGCAGTTGGGCTCCGAGCTGGGAAAAAAAAGGATGGAAAAAACCCGGCGGCGTGATCAAGAACCTGGAAATCATCCAGGACTGCTACGCGATCTACCGGCGCATCAAAAAAGAATTGACGCTCACCCACGTCGCCGGCCACGTCGGCACCGAGGGCAACGAACTCGCCGACCGTATGGCCATGCTCGCCGTGCAGCGCAAACAGAAAAAACTCCGTCCGTACCGAGAAACGATGGATATTCCGGAACTGCTCAAGATGCGGGCCGGCTAATCAACTCAAACCCGACGACAATGTGAAAAGTTTAAACAAATGAACCGCTAGTCTCATAAACGGCATGAACCGAGCGCAGCGGTTGAACGATTCGAACATTCGACATCGTTCGCGCGGTCTTGAAGTGTCAAAAGCTATTCCTGCAAATAGCCGCGCCCCAGGCTTGACAGAAGATTGCCCGACGAATAGATGAAGCGAAATCGGCTTTTGAAAAGAAAGGCATCTCATGAAAAGAAAACATTCCTTTATGAGCCTGGCGATCGTTTTGAACACCGTAGGATTACTGGCCATGCCCGCGCTTTGTGCGGCGCCGGAGCCGCAATCGAAACAGGCCAAAGAAGTGAAGGCGCTCGTCGATAAGGGAGTGGCGTTGGTGGAAAGCAAAGGCACGGACGCTTTTCCCGAATTTCGCAAAAAGGGCAGCGCCTGGTTCAAGGACGAGCTGTATCTGTTCGTTGATGATTTCAAGGGCAATGTTCTCGTCAACCCTCCCGACCCGAAGTTGGAGGGGAAAAACATTATGAAGATGAAAGACACCAACGGTAAGCTTATCATCCAAGCATTCATCGACGCGCTTAAAACTCAGGACTCGGGATGGGTTGAATACATGTGGCCCAAACCCGGATCGGACAAGTCGGCCAAGAAAATCAGTTACGTGAGGAAGGCCAAAATACCGAACGGCGCGACCATCTTCGTGGGCGCGGGAATTTATGCAGAATGAATAAGGAAGCAGTGGGCCGGTTTCAAGACACCGCGACATCCTGCTGAAACTTCCAGCACGATTTATAAAACTCTCCGAATCGCCGTCACGGATGATTTAGAATTAGTACATGGGACTTTTTACTCTTAAATGAAAAACAGTCATGCGCGTCAGCAGCGCGCCGATGAGCGTCACCAGGACTGCCAAAGAGATTTCCGTCGGTTTGTAGTCCAACAGATTGGCGTACCAGATGAGAAACGCCGATAGTATCAATCCCCAGGTCAGGGCTATTTCAGCATAAAAAGTTCCTTTCAGATACGGATTATTGGCGTCGCCGCGAATGGCGTCGCGAACAATTCCTCCTCCTGCTCCCGTCAGAGCTGCCAATAAGGGGCCCCATAGCCAAAGCGGATTCGACTTCGTCTCCACCGCGACTACGACCCCGATGACCGTGAAGGCCGCCAGCCCAAGGCCATCGAAGAACGCGACCGCGGAATTTAGGCTGATCTTCCGGACCACCCAATTCTTGTCGTGACTCGCGCCGTCGTGGTTTCTTCGCGGAGTTAAGGCGGTCTGTTCGGCTAGATGAAAGCCGATATATCCGGTCAAAACCGTCAGGATGACCGCCAGTAAATAAGCAGGGTTCGCCAACACACCGACAGTCTCGCGGTTAACCACCAAGTCGCGCAGAATGCCACCGCCAACCGCCGGGAGCGAGGCGAGAACAAAAGCGCCGAACAAACTGTACTGTCCCTGCCGCGCCAAAAGAATTCCTGAGATGGCGAAGGCGACGGTACCGATGATGTCGATGGCTAAGAACCAGCGCTGGGCAACCGTCGCCTCCAACAACACGGGAAACAGATATTCCCGGATGATGCGAGCGTACTGCCCGTTGCGTTTCAGCTGCTCCAAACTCTGGTTGAAGCCCGCCACCAACTCCGGCGTCGTCGTTTTCCTACTGAACAGCACGTGAATGTCTTCCGCATAAACCGGCGGCGAGAGCTCTTCAACCGCGAGTTGCCAACCATACCTCCACGCCAGGGTCGCTCCCACCAGTCGATCGACGACAAACCCATCGATACGGTGGCTTAGAAGATTTTCGAAATTGGCGATATCATCCTGCACGACGACGATATGAGCACTATTCGCGGGGTCGTTGACGAACCGCATGATATCGGGCCCATAGTAAAATCCGTTGATCACGCCTAAACGAAACGATCGCTCGCCAAATCGCCGCGTGAGATCGATCGCGTTTTTGAATGAATACTGGGACGCTTCTCCTTTGCGGACGTACAATACATCGGTCTCTTTTCGGTACGGTGCCGAAAAGTAGGCGTATTCGGCTCTCTCGGCGTTCTTGAACGCTCCGGCCGCAATGTCCCGCACGCCATCTTTGATGTCCAACTGGTGCTGCTTCCAGCCGACCTCTGCGTAAGCAACTTCGTAGCCCATCTGCGCAAAGACGGCCCTGATAAGCTGCACGTCCAGGCCGGTCAAACGTTTGACGTCGTGCTTCACCAGCACATACTGGTATGGATCCCAGGGATACCAACCGGACTTCAGTTCCCTTTGAGCGTTTTGTCCAATAGCGATGCTGGGAAGCAGAAGGACCGCCGCAAGCGGCCACGCCACCGCGAGCCGGACAATCGAGCGAAGCGGTTGGCTCATCGATTGATTGCACCGAATCCGGTCAGTATCGGGCTGATTCGGTCTAAGATCATCTTGCATCAACAGGTCGCAGAAGAGGATTATGGCAGTGCGTGGGACATGAGTCTGAGTCGATTTCTATTAACGTTTCAATGACTTCCGCCTGACTTGTCGCATACGTGCGGGTTCGATACAAGGGAAATACTGGTATGAAGAGCTCGCTCTATTAAACCCGGCGGGGCGGCATCTTTTTCAAAACCTGTAAAGACTCTCTGACCCACAACTCCCTCCGCCTGATCATCCAACAGGCTCCAACCATTTATTGCCAGTGGTCCAACTATTTAAACTTAGTGGCTCACTCGCCGGCTATTTGTTATCCTAGTTTGCTTCAACCAAAAGGAGACTATTTTTTTGTGATAAAACAATTGACATTAGTTTTTGTGCTCGCGTTGGTCGTTGTGCCTGCGCCTTCGTGGGCGCAGAACGGCAAGATCAAGATCGCCGTGCAGGGTCCGCTTTCCGGGGAGCAGTCGGCGTTTGGCGAGCATATCAAGCTCGGCGCGCATCTCGCCGTCGAAGAATCGGTCAAAGTCTTCAAAGCGCTGGGCTACGATTTGGTATTGGTGCCTTACGATGACCAAGCGAAACCGGAAGTCGGGGTAGCCAACGCGCGCCATCTAGTCGCCGATCCTGATGTCCTGATTTTGGTCGGTCATTACAATTCCGGGGTCGCGCTACCGTCATCGGAAGTCTACAAAGAGACTCTGCTGGCAATGATTTCGCCGGCCAACACCGCGACCGAAATAACCGACCGCCGCTATCCTAATGTCAATCGCATTTGCGGCCGGGACGATATCCAAGGTCCGGTGGGTGCCCGCTTCGCAGCCCAGGACTTGAATCTCAAGTCGGTCTACATCATTCACGATAAGACTCTTGCCGGCCAAGGCGCCGCCGCAATCTT
>CAMLCX010000535.1 GCA_946478635.1 uncultured Pseudomonadota bacterium | reverse complement strand
TCTAAGTAGCAGTAAACTTACCGCATGGGTCTGCGGGGTTCTCCTTAGGCCGTGGAGCCGCGATTGCTATAACCGTGGAGATTCGTCGCAAGCAGCGGCGCGCGCCAATGGAGAAAAAAATGAAGCGAACTAACAAACACCGATTTGAAGCAGGAATTATGCTTTTGACGGTTGCCCTTGTCTTGAGCGCTGTAAATTTCAACGAAAGCGTTGCCGCCGATCGGCCGTTTCGGATTGGTGTAGTGTTTCCCGGCGACCAGTTTTTACCGAATATAGATGGACTCAAGCTCGGCATGAAAGAGCTGGGACATGTGGAAGGGCGGGATATCCAATACATCGTGGAGGATAGCGGAGGGGACAAGGCGAAGCTGATCGAAATGACGAAAAAACTGCTTGCCGACAAAGTGAACCTAATTTTCACGGTTACCAATACCGCCTTGGCGGACGTCGGACCATTGGCCAAGCCGTCCAAGACGCCGGTGGTTTTTGGTACCGCCGCCGGGCCGGTGGAAAGCGGCATCGTGCCGGCGTATGCGATGCCGGACACGCACATCACCGGGGTAACCAGCGGCAGCATCGAACTGACGGAGAAGCGGCTCGATGTAGTGCGGGAAATTTTTCCGAAGATAAAAAAAATTGCTCTCTTTACGGATCTCAAGGCGGATAGCTCGATAGCCGCGGCGGTGGTCGCGCGCAAGGCGGCCACGCGGCTTGGTTTCACGCTGGTGGAACGCCGGATTAACAACAAACAGGAGGGCATCGACGCAGCGCAGAAGCTTACTCTAAAAGATGCCGACATGTTGTTTCTCCTCCCGGGGCTCGCCAACACGACCGCGGTCAGCGAGATCGCCGCGATTGCGCGGAAGATACGCATGCCCTTCGCGGCCTATCAGATGGAGCATGCCAGAGACCACGGCGCGCTGCTGAGTTACGGCTCTTCCTATTTTTTGCAGGGTAAACAGTCGGCGCGGTTGGTCAGCCGGATTGTAAAAGGCACGCCGGTGCACCAGTTGCCGATCGAGCGGCCGGAAAAGTACGAACTGATCCTTAATCTCGATACGGCGAAGGCCATCGGCGTCAAATTCTCCCTGGCCGTCTTGAACCGAGCTGACCAGCTCATTCGAAAGGACAAAACAGCTAATTAATTTTATGAGTTGGCTGAGACTGAAGAGCACTCGTGCCCGGCTGCTCGGATTGCTGGCAGCGACGATCGGCGGATTGGTGTTGGTGGTCATCGGTGTGTGGATTTTTAACATCGAGCCGGCACTGCGCCAAAACGTCGCCATGGACCAGCGCAAATCCGCCATGCACGCCGCCGACCTGATCTCGAGTTTCATCGATGAAAAGATCAACGACCTGCGCGCCGCGGCACAAGTCGGCCATTTTTGGCAGGCAACCCACGATCATCGCAAGGAATCACTCTACCAATTGATGAAGGTCATACCGGCGATCCGTGAGCTGGCGATTGTCGGCCCCGGTGGCGACGAGGCGATGCGCGTCTCGCGCACGCGGACGTTTACCGGCGCCGACTTACGGTCGTTTGCGAGCGCCGATAAATTTCGCCAGCCGATGCGCGGGGAAACCTATATTGGACCCGTATATCACGAACAAACCGCCGAGCCGTTCATTACTCTAGCCGTGCCGATCGGATCCTCCGCCGTGGAAATTCAGGGTGTGCTGATCGCCGAAATCAATCTCAAAACTCTCTGGAACGTGGTGTCGCACATCAAGGTTGGCCGCGGCGGCTACCTGTACGTGGTCAGCGGCACGGGGCAGCTGATCGCCCATCACGACTATTCCAAAGTCGTGCTCGGGACGAACTTGGGCCACGTAGCCGAGGTCCAGGAGTTTCTCCGCGATCCCGATAATGACCCGGGTTTTGGCGATATCGAGACCGGTTACGGCAGCCCGCGGGTCATGACCACCTACGCGTTGGTGCCCAAACCGCATTGGGGGGTAATCGTCGAAGAATCCATCGACACCGCCTTCGAAGACGCGTATCGCCTCAAACATCTCGCAGGGATCATACTGGGCCTGGCCGTGCTGGCGGTGTTTGCGGTGAGCTATCGATTCAGCCGGCGCCTGACCGAACCCATCCGGCAACTCGAAATGGGCGCGGAGCGCATCGCCCAGGGCGAGTTGGATTATCAGCTCGACATCCGTACCGGCGATGAGATCGAGCAACTGGCGGACGAGTTCAATCGCATGGCCAGGGCGTTGAAAGAATCGCACAGCGGCCTGGAAGCGAAGATCGCCGACCGTACCAAGGACATTTCGTCTCTCTATGCGGCCATCGCGCCGCTCAAGCCGGCCGACTCGCTGGCGCAGACCCTGGACAATATTTTAATCCGCCTGCGCGAAGCGACCGGCGCCGATGCCGCGCGGGTCAGATTATGGAACGAAAAGCAGGGAGCGTTTTTTACCCCGGCGGCAAACGGCTTTGACACGGGCGCCACCGGAGCCGCCGAAACGCCGGGCCAACTACCGGCGCAGGATGAAGTGTTTAAACAGAACAAAGCGATGGTTATTCCGGATCTTACAAAGGACCCGAGGATAAAACGCAAAAAGTTAATCTCCGGCGGTTTTCACTCCGCCGCTTTTCTGCCCTTGACTGTGGGGGGAAAGACCATCGGCGTGGTTCAACTGGCCAGCCGCACCGAAGGATACTTCAAGCCGGAAAAAGAAACTCATCTGGTAGCGATTGCGCGACAGATGGGTATCGCCATGGAAAACCGTGATCTGTTTGAGAAAACCCAGCGCCATCTCGATCGCATCCACGCGTTGCACGATATTGACGTTGCCATTGCGCAGAGCCTCGATTTGAAAAAAATTCTCGATGTGTTGCTGGAAAAAATCGAGGTGTTTTTGCCGATCCCGGCGACATACTCGGTCAAGCTGTTCAATTCCGAAAACGGCAGGATGGAACCGGCGGCGTGCCGTAACCTGGACGAAGCCGAATGGAAGGCGCTCGTGCAGAGAAGATCGCAGTATGATTCAGAACCGGGTTTCGACGGTACAGCGCCGCGGATCATCCGCAACGTGCAAGCCGATACGGGTAATCCGGAGCAGCCCTTCTACGTCCAACATTCTCTGGTGTCGTATCTGGGCGTACCGCTGACTGTCAAAGACGGATTCCTGGGCGTGCTCGGGCTCTACACCCACGAGGAGCACGACTTTACCACTGAGGAGATCGATTTCTTCACGACCCTCGCCGGGCAGGCGGCCATCGCCATCAACAACTCCCAGCTCTACGAGAAATCCAGGAAGCAAACCGTTGAGCTTGAGAAGTCCAACAGGGTGAAGGATGAGTTTCTTGGCGTCATGTCCCATGAGCTGCGCACGCCCCTCAGCGTGATCGCGGGATACGCGAAGCTGCTGGCCGAGGACGCCTTTGGCAGCATCAGCGCGGAACAGGCCAAGGCCACGCGGGTGATCAAGGAGCGTTCGGACGCGCTTGGTGAGATGATCATGAACATTCTGGAAGCGGCCAAACTGGCCTCCGGCGCGACCGCGGTGAGCATGACGGAGGTCAATGTCGCCAGCTTGCTCGAAGCGCTCAAAGACCATTATGCGCACCAGCAGAAAGACTCCGTTACTCTCAACTGGGAATTCAGTCCGCAATTTCCGGAGATCGTCACGGATGGCGGCAAGCTTCAGCAGATTCTGAAGAAACTGATCGACAACGCGCTCAAGTTCACCGAGGCCGGAACGGTGACGAT